>JADLCG010000241.1 GCA_020847355.1 Anaerolineales bacterium
GTTATTCCATTTCCTAAAATGTTACAAATCTTCGCGCGTCACGCCTTCAAAGCCCAAGATGAAATCTTCGCCATACGCCAAGCTTGGCGTTTGAAAGCCCGCTTTGAAATCGCCTTGTAGAATCCTTTTCATAATCTCAACCGCCGTTAGCGAAGTTAAATAATAGGCTTCGGGCGTTTTTAGTTTTGCGCGCGCGGCTTGCTTGCCGTCAGTCACTTCTGCAATTACAAAACAAAAGCCGGTTTGATTTCTTGCTTTTGAAGGACCCGGCGGCAAGGTATTGCCAATTACCCATTTGAGAAAATTCTTGATCGGGCGCGTATAAACAATCGAACCCAAATAGCGCGTGAGTTTCATCATATTCACTGCCGATTTTGGCAAAGCCATATACGTTTCAATATTTGGAATCTTCGTGCTGTAAAAGGCGGTACTCACATCCCCCCAGCCAACCGAAGTTAATGCCTTTGCCCCGCGTCCAAAATCCACATATTTTGTGCGCCAGGCATTAGGCACATTGACAATTTTTCCGTCAAGACGAATGCGTCCCTGCCGATTCATATTCTCGATCGCCGAGCGCGCCGTGCCGCGTGAAACGCCGCTTCCGATCGTTGCAATGCTCAGTTCAAGTTTTTGTGCGGAAGGTAATTTCTTTGCCGTATATAAAGCCAAACAATCCGATGGCGCTACGTCAAAGCCGCCGCCCGGCATGAGCATAATATTTGCGTTTCGCGCTTCTTCATCCAACTTCACAACGGCTTCATATTCTTCGATCTCGCCGCTGATATCCACATAATGTTTTTTGTTTGCCACGCAGGCTGAGACGATATTTTCATACGTCAATGAAAATGGACCCGCGCAATGTAACACAGCGCCCACTTCACAAACAGCCGCATTTAGTTTCGCTAAATCATTTAAACCAAAAGCGCGATATTCCAAATTAAATTCGTTGGCTTGTTTACGAAGCGCGGCTTCGTCTCTGCCGGCAAGTATCGGTTTCAAGCCTAGCTTGACGGCTTGCTCAACGATCAACTTTCCCGTGTAGCCATAAGAGCCATAAATCAAAAAAGTTTTCATCAGCTTCGTTGTGTCCACTCCGCATGTGCATATTTTTCTGAGATTAATTCTTCAGTTCTTTGGATTTCGGATTGAGACATTTCTCCACGCTCAAACTGAATCTCCAACTGCGCCTCGAAGCCTTTAACGAAAGCCTGCCCAGCCTCCTCAAAGCTGACTCTCCGCCCAAGCATGGTTTCTACGGTGGTGGCGCGTGCTAATAGTCTTTCTTTGGCTTTTGTTCTTGTAGCTTCATCTTTGAAAATCAAGGCGTCGCAGATTCTGGTTAGATCGCCGGTCAATGGAAGCGAACCATGCTGAAGCGCTCCTTCTTTCTTGCGGGCTTGCGCCGAGCCGATCAACTTTTTTCCTTGCACTGTAATTTCATAAGTGGAAGGGACTTCAAAGCAAACCGGGTTGGTCATGCCGGAAGCGCGACCTACGGATTCGCGTTCTTTTATTTCAACGGGTAAACCTAATTCGCGGATTGCAAAAAGCAAAGCCTGAGCAAGACGATTGTAGGATTCTAAAACGCCGCCGGCTAATACAGATTCTTCAGCTCTGCCGGTTACAGAGTAGGTTAATTCATCCGTATGCAGAATCGCGCGTCCGCCCGTTAAGCGGCGCACTACTTCCCAACCATGCGTTTGGAGTCTTTCCATGTCCACATCTGTAAATGATTGAGCCTGACCTAAAGATAAGCAGGGCGGATTCCAGGAATATAAACGTAAGGTCGCTAAAGATTCGCCGCGTTGAATATGCTCAAGGATGGCTTCATCTGCCGCCATGTTCCAGGCGCCGGAAGCGGGGGAGGTGTGGATTAATCGCCAAGTGGATTTCATGCGCGTTATTATATGTGATTAAAAAATAAAGGTCACGCTTTAGGCGTGACCTTCTGAAAACTTTTCAAACGCTTGGAGTAGCTGTTCTAATTTTTCGGCGGTCATTTTTTCAAGCGGCGGTTTGACTTCCCACTCCGGAAAGTTATGAAGTTTGTGAAGGAGCGCCTTCATGCTAGATGCAAGCGGAGTATCTTTTTCAAGAATATTTCGTTGTTCTGTAACTTGGTTTTGAATCGCGGAGGTATCTTTGCCTTCTTGAAAGAGTTCCCAAATTTCGCGCAAGTCTGGCGAGATGAGATTTGCCGGAGCCGTGATCGCGCCTTGCGCGTGATTGGATAATGCGTGGGTGAAGAGCGAGTCCGTGCCGCTGAATACTGCTAGGTCACGCTCGAAGCGTTTGCCTAATTGGGCGGCAAAATCCGCAGAGCCGGATGAATCTTTGATGCCGGCAAACTGAGTCGGGTAAGCGTCCTTGAGGCGGGCAATTAAATCCAGCGAAAGCCCAATGCCTGCTGTGCTGGGGATGTGATACCCCAGTAGGTATTTATCCGGCGGCACGGCTTTTTGGATTACTTCACTATACCAATTGAACAGACCGTTATCGCTTACTTTGGAAAAATAATAAGGCGGTAGAACGACTACGCCGTCATAATTGAGATCGAACGCGAGTTTGGTTTGTTCGATCGTTTGGGCGAGGCCGGGCGTGCCGGTTCCGGCTAATAAGCGAAAGTTGGGCGCTTGATTGCGAAAGGCGCGAATTGAGCGTAGAAGCGCTTCGCGTTCTTTGGATGAAAATGACGGACCTTCGCCAGTGGTGCCAAAAAATAACGCGCCATGACAGCCGCGCGCGGCGAGGAAACGAAGCAAGGGCGGGATGGATTCAAAATCTAAACGTCCGTCAAGTTTGAGCGGGGTAATTGCGGCGGCGTAAACGCCTGCCAAAGGATGTAAATTAGACATTA
>JADLCG010000242.1 GCA_020847355.1 Anaerolineales bacterium
CGTGACTGGAACTTTTAATGTTTTCACTAACTTTCTAACAGTGCGCGCAATGGTTAGCGGGGCAGGCATCATCCCTACGCCGGCGCCGCGATCCGCAATTGTTTTTGCCGGACAACCCATGTTGAGGTCAATAATATCGGGGTTTAATGCTTCGATTTTTTGCGCCGCGCTGACGATTAACGCCGGGTCTTCGCCGTAAATTTGAAAAGTGATTGGGCGCTCCGCTTCTTTGAAGAACAAACGCTTAGCCGGTTCTTTAGACTTGCTGAGAATTTTTTCTACCTTAACAAACTCGGTATAGCTCATAGCAGAGCCGAGTTCGCGGCAAATGGAGCGAAAGGGCCAGTCCGAATAGCCATCCATTGGCGCGAGAATCGTATCGCCATAGATGGGAATGTTTTTGACGTAAAAATTAGGGGTCTTGATTTCGCTCATAGGTTCGGAAGTATAACAAAATTTTTCCCGTCATCAAAAAAGTGACTGTCACTTTTTACTTACGCAGGTTGCTTCTTCAACAAGTCCAGGTAATGTTTTCTAAATTTATTAACCTTCGGCGCAACTACCGCCTGACAATAAGGTTGATTGGGATTGTTCGCAAAATATTCTTGATGATAATTCTCAGCGACTGAAAAATTATGAACTGGCGCCACTTCCGTAACAATTGGCGCATTCCAAATATTCTGTTCGTTCAATTCCTTAATTAAAGCTTCGGCAATTTCTTTTTGCTCAGGCGTGTGATAATAAATGCCTGAACGATATTGCGCGCCAACATCTCCGCCTTGACGATTCAAAGTAGTTGGATCGTGAATCGCAAAGAACACATTCAGAATATCGCGGAATGAGATTATGTTTGCGTCAAAGGTCACGCGCACAACTTCCGCATGGCCCGTATTTCCATTGCACACTTCGCGGTAGGTGGGGTTGGCCACATGCCCATTGGAATAACCCGATTCCACAGACTGAACGCCTTTCACTTCATCGTACACCGCTTCCAAACACCAAAAACAACCGCCTGCCAAAGTGATAGTTTGATAATTTGTATTCATCTTACTGCTCCTTTTGATTTGAGACTTAGACGCGGCGAAAGCCAAAAATTTCATTAAACGCAGATTACAAAATAAAAAAGCCGCCTCTGACGACGGCTAAAGCGGATTCTGTTTCAGGGAAATTATCTCATCCCAGTGATGACCAGCGTGCCGTTATTGATGCTGATGCTGGTTAACTTCAATCCGGGGGCTTGCGCTTCTATCTCTTCCAATAAAGTTTGGTTGAGCCAGGTTTCGGCTTGCGCGATTAAGAAACTAGGAATAACCTGCTGACCAATTTGAACGGAGGCGATCTTTAGCTCTGGTTTTTGAGCGGAGTTAACGCTAAGGGTTCCAGTCACCAGCGCGGAGGTCGAGTTAGAGGCGCCGTTGACCGTTCCCCAAATTTGAATCGTCTCGTCGCGTAAATAGATTTGTGCGTCGCTGAGGGGCAAGTCTGGGCTGTTTTGTAATTCCAGCGCCAGCCAAGAAGTTAGTTGTTGTTCGGTAAGTTTGACGGTGGTTAGCGTATTTGGTTGCGGCAGGTTTTTTTCGAGAATATCGCGGGCTTCTTTGCCGAGATTTTCGGAGGGGATGATCGGCGAGCCGGGGCGTTCGGGCGCGCCTTCCATGCCGTTTTCCGCATTATGGACCGCCAGGCTAAGCAACGAATCGACCAAGACGGCGTATTGCGGATATTTCTCGCCGACTTCTGCGCGGGTTTTCGCGGCAATATCATCTGGAAGCGCTTCGGCGATGGGCGTGGCGGTGGGCATCACGATCAGCTTTGCCAGCGGCGAGGCGGGGTTGTTTTTAGCGACTGCATAAGAAGCGCTCGCCAGCCCGATCAAAAGCGCCAGCGCAACAGAAGCGCCGCTTAAGATTTTGATGATTGGGTTGGCGCTTTGTTCAGCCGTAATTTGAACCGGCTTGGGATTCTTCAATCGTAACAGGGCTAATTTGATTTCGCTATTGTAGGGGTTGATCTTGAGCGCGCGTTCGTAGCATTCAATTTTATGTTCTTTCTCTTCGGCAATTTTAGCCAGCAAGAGCCAGGCGGCTTCTTCATTGGGATGCGCGTTGATTAAATCGGCGAGGTATTTCTTTGCCAACTCACGGTTGCCGCGCTGAAAATTTGTATCGGCTTGTTTAAGGAGTTCTTGTTTATTCATGGGTATATTATTAAGGGGCGCTTGCGGCGCCCCTTAATTACTATAAACTCGGCTCAGGCAGTTTCTCTTGCGCTTTTTCAAGGATGATTGCCCCATCATCGTTGACATTCACTTCAATCGAGTCGCCGTCGGTAAATTCGCCGGAGAGCAATTTGTCTGAAAGCGTATCCTCTACTTTTTGTTGAATGACGCGCTTGAGCGGGCGCGCGCCAAATTCCGCATCGTAGCCTTGCTCGGCAATGGAAGCCAACGCTTCGGCAGAGGCGTTGAGGACGAGGTTGTGTTCTTTGAGGCGCTCGGCGACTTTCGCCAATTCAAGCGAAACAATCTTTTGAATATCTTCTTTGTTCAATGAACGGAAGATGACGACTGAATCTAGGCGGTTGATAAATTCCGGGCGGAAGGCGCGTTTGAGCGATTCGCTGAGTTTCTTACGCATATCTTCGTAGGAGAGTCTTTCTTCGGTCTCTTCATCGCGTTTCAAGGCGAAGCCAAGCGAAGATTGATTCTTGATCACGTCCGCGCCAATGTTGGAGGTCATCACCAAAATCGCATTGCGGAAATCCACCTTGCGGCCCTTGGCGTCGCTCAAGTGACCTTCTTCCATAATCTGCAAGAGCATGTTATGAACTTCAGGATGCGCCTTTTCGATTTCGTCAAAGACGACAATTGAATATGGGCGGCGGCGCAAGGCTTCGGTGAGTTGACCTGCGTCTTCGTAGCCGACATATCCGGGAGGCGCGCCCACCAAACGGGCGGCGGTGTGGCGTTCCATAAATTCGGACATGTCCAGTTGAATGGCGGCTTC
>JADLCG010000243.1 GCA_020847355.1 Anaerolineales bacterium
CGCCCCTTCCCTACGCTGAGTCCTGCTCTGCCGCCCAAACATTCCCCCCGCTGAAAAATAAAAAGGTCTGATGAAAACATCAGACCTTTTTGGTGACTCCGACAGGATTTGAACCTGTAACCAATTGATTAAGAGTCAACTGCTCTGCCGTTGAGCTACGGAGCCACAAAAACTTGCGAGCGGTATTATACCCCAAAGCCCCACCGCCTGAAAAGGGGAAATTAAAACTTAAATAACCTAAGTTGTTACTGCAAATCTTTTGCCGTGAATTTCACTAATTCACGCGGATTTTTTGAAGCGATTAGCGAAAATCCGCGTAATTCGCGGCTAAAAAGCTCTTAGCAACTACGTTTTAATAAAAATCATTGCAAAAGTAGCAACTTGAGTTAAATAAAAAAGCGCCGATTTTGAAAATCGGCGCCCAGCAAGTTAGGGGTTACTTCAGAACGGCTGTGCTTGCTAACAAGAACAAAGCTTGCGGAATGAGGCTCAAAGCTACGGTGGCTATCGCCGTGAGCGCGGTGGTCAAGCCAAGCCAAAATTCGCGTTCCACTACCGGCTCGCCTTCGTGCATGTACATATACACGACAACCTTCAAATAATAATAAGCCGAGACGACGGAAGTCAGCACGCCGATGATCGCCAAGCCGGTGAAGCCGCCGGCAATCACGGCGCGGAAGAGATAGAACTTTCCGATTAAGCCGAGAGTTGGCGGAAAGCCGATGAAAGAGAGCATGAAAACGGTCATGGCGGCGGCGAGCGCAGGATGTTTCTTGGCGAGTCCAGCATAATCCGCGAGTTCCAGACCTTTGCCTTCCGCTTTCTCCAGAGCAATCACCACGCCCCACGCCCCAAAGTTGGCGATGAGATAAGCCAGTAAATAGAATAGACCGGCGGCGATTGAAGTGGAGACAACTTCTTTATTACCGTACGGCACAAACGCCATCAAGACATAACCGGCATGTGCGATTGCGGAATAAGCCAGCAAACGTTTGATATTCGTTTGCGAAACGGCAATGAAGTTGCCGACGATCATCGTCACAGCCGAGAGCGCCCAGAAAACATTGGTGAGATCAGGCGAGATGGAGGGGAATGCCGTTGCAAAAACGCGCAAGAGCGCGACAAAACCGGCAATCTTCGCGCCAGCCGCCATAAACGCCGTGACGGATGTAGGCGCGCCTTCGTACACGTCGGGAGTCCACATGTGGAAGGGCACAATTGCCACTTTGAAAGCAAAGCCCACCAAAAGCAGAGCCGCGCCAACCGAGAGGAGCAAAGTAGAGGCGCCGTTTGCGGCGGCGGCGAAAACGCCGGTCAGTGTGGTTGTGCCAGTTGCGCCGAAGATGAGCGCGATCCCATAGACGACAAAGCCGGTGGCGAATGCGCCAAGCAGGAAGTATTTAATCCCCGCCTCTTCTGAACTGGCTTTACGCGAAAAAGCCGAAAGCACGTATAAAGGAATAGACAGCGTTTCGAGCGCGAGAAAGATGATGATCAAGTCGGTGGCTTGCGCCATCAACATCATGCCAATTACGCTGAAAAGCAAGAGCGTGTAATATTCTCCGCGCTGAATGCCCATCCGCTTGACATAGCCGTGCGAGATCGTAATGCCAAACAAGCCGCTGATCAGCAAGATAATATTTGCATAGGTTGAAAATCCGTCGAGGGCAACCATGCCATGAAAGCCAGCGGACGCTTTACCAACTTGGGTAACAGAAACAATTAAAGCGGCGATCAAACCTAAGGCGGCGAGCAAAGCCGTTACGCCTTTGCGGTTCTTGGGGATAAATAAATCTACAAACAACAAAACGACTGACCAAACCAGCAAAACGATCAGCGGAAAGATAGTGAAATAGTCTGAATATACAGGTTGCGCCATGAACGCTCCATTCCTCAGCCCAAGCATGGGCAGGCGAAAAAAATCTATAAAGGTAATGCGGATAAAAGTTTTTCAACCGCAGGGGCAAGGATATTGAAGAACGGCGCCGGGTATAAACCAATCCAGAACATCAAAACGACCAAGGGGATCATCGTCACAATTTCGCGCCAGTTCAAATCTTTCAGTTCGTGATGATGCGTCACTTCTCCGGCGGGACCAAGGAACATTTTTTGGAATAAGTATAGGATGTAAATCGCCGCCATGATTACGCCAATAGCGGAAATACCGGCAAACCACGGGTTGGAAATCGCCTTTGAGCCAAACGCGCCGAGCAAAATCGTAAACTCGCCGATGAAGCCGTTCAAACCGGGCAAGCCCATCGAGGAGAATGAAGCGATCATCATAATCGAGCCATAGACGGGCATAATCTTCCACAAGCCGCCATAGACGTTAATATCGCGGGTGTGCGTGCGTTCGTAAATCATACCGAGGAGCAAAAACAGCGCGCCGGTGCTAATACCATGATTGACCATCTGGATAATCGCGCCCGCCACGCCTTCAGGATTCAACGCAAATAAGCCGAGCATCACAAAGCCCAAGTGACTCACTGAAGAGTAAGCCACCAGTTTCTTAATATCCTGTTGCGCGTAAGAGACCGCCGCGCCATAGATAATGCCAATCGTGCCTAGCGCCGCAATCCACGGAGCGGCTTGAATAGCGGCATTCGGGAAGAGCGGAATATTGAAGCGTAAAAAGCCGTAAGTACCCATCTTCAAAAGCACGCCCGCCAAGATGACCGAGCCGGCGGTAGGCGCTTCCACGTGCGCGTCCGGCAACCAAGAATGCAGGGGCCACATCGGCACTTTGATTGCGAAAGCCGCCGCAAACGCGACGAATAACAACATCTGC
The DNA here is from genome assembly GCA_020847355.1 of Anaerolineales bacterium. Lineage (GTDB taxonomy): Bacteria > Chloroflexota > Anaerolineae > Anaerolineales > Villigracilaceae > Villigracilis. Next base: position 2,789 of record JADLCG010000243.1, read on the forward strand.
GCGCCGGCTGAAATTGTGCCAGCCGCATATAAGCCGGGCAAAACGCTGAGCATATCCGGCACGCTGAACGTATTGGTTTGAATGGCGAGATATAAAATCGCCACTAACATCAAAATCGAGCCAGCCATAGTGTAGAGGAAGAACTTCACAGCGGCATACACGCGGCGCGGACCGCCCCAAATGCCGATCAAGAAGTACATTGGCACGAGGCTGAATTCCCAGAAAATGTAAAACAGGAACAAATCCTGCGCCAGAAAAACGCCGTTCATACCAACTTCCAACAGCAAGGAGAAGATCATAAAATCTTTGACGCGATCTTCAACCGCCGTCCATGTGCAGAGGATGGCAATTGCCGAGAGCAAAGTGGTGAGCAAAACCAACAAAACGCTCAAGCCGTCTACCGCCAAATAATAGTAGATATTCCAGCCAGCCACTCTAATCCAATTGTATTTCTCAGCCAACTGCAGATCCGGGTTAGCAGAGCGGAACAGCGAAAACGCCCAAAGCGAAATGCCAAAGGTGATCAAGGCTGTGGTTAAGGCAACCCAACGAATGGCGTTCTTTTGCTCAGATTTCAAAAACAAAATCACGAGCACGCCGACTACTGGAAAAAAAGTCAGCAACGTAAGCAGGGGAAAATGAAATTCCATGTTCTATCCTCAGTTCTTGCAAATTATTTAAAGATCAAATAACTTAAAATTAAAACTACGCCCAGCAAAATCGAAAGCGCGTACGAACGCACAAAACCATTTTGAATTTTACGCATTCCCGCCGAAAGCCGCTGACTCACCGTCGCCAAGCCATTGGCAAACGCGTCAATGCCTTGCTTATCGGAATATTTATCCAAAGCGATTGCGCTAATCCAGTTATATGTTCCGGCGATCAGGCGTTCATGCACAAAATCGTGCCAGAAGCGCCAATCCACCACATCCGCCAAAAATTGCGAGAGTTTATCGAAGGGCTTAATCACCAGCGCGGCATAGCCTTCGTCCACAAACCATTTATTTTCCATGCCGGTATAGATGAAGCCCAGCGCTTTTTTCAACGGGTCTGGCTCGCCATTTTGCAAAGGCTTGCGCCCGTAGATCAGCCACGAAATCCCAATCGCGATCAACGCTAAAAGCGTAGAAACGCCAGCCACTTGCAAATTCAACGGCATGGATTCAACTTCGCCGAGCGTATGCTCCAGCCAATGACCTAGATTATGAAAACCTTCAAACGGGAAGTTTAATGCGCCTCCGCCCACGCTGAGAATTGCCAGCGCTACCAACGGCAGAGTCATCACTTTGGGGCTTTCCTGCGCGTGTTTCGCCGGAGCCGTTCGCGCTTCTCCAAAGAAAACCATCCAAATTTGTCTGCCCATATAAAAGGCGGTGAAGAAGGCGGCAATCGTCAACAACCAATACGCGGCGGGATAATGCAACTTCGCATCCAGCAAGATTTCGTCTTTAGACCAAAACCCGGCAAATGGGAAAATGCCGCTCAACGCCAAAGCGCCGATCAGATACATCCAAAAAGTGACTGGCATGGTCTTACGCATTCCGCCCATATTGCGCATATCGCCCGGGTCAAACGCCTCTTCGCCATGTTCAGCATGGCCGTGTTCTTCCTTCTTGCCTTTTTTACTTTTGGATTTATCCGCATGTTCGGCATGTTCCGCATGATGATGACCGCGCTCAATGCCTAAGATGATCGAACCAGCCGAGAGGAATAATAAAGCCTTGAAGAAAGCGTGCGCGATCAAATGGAAGAAGCCCGCCACATACGCGCCCATGCCCACTGCGGCAACCATGAAGCCAAGTTGTGAGATCGTAGAATAGGCAAGGACTTTCTTAATATCATATTGACCGACGGCAATCGTCGCGGCAAACAAAGCGGTGATTGCGCCCACCATCGCAACAATATATTGCGCGTCGGGGACTAAGTTATAAAACGGCGCAGAGCGCGTCACTAGGTACACGCCCGCCGTCACCATCGTGGCGGCATGCATCAAAGCGGAAACCGGCGTTGGACCTGCCATCGCGTCCGGCAACCAAATGTACAACGGAATCTGCGCGGATTTACCAGCCACGCCCAACAGCAAAAACAGCGTAATCGCAACGATTACTCCGGGCGGAGCGTTTTTAGCGGCCTCAAAAACCTGATCAAATTGCAGGCTTTGTCCCAAGTTCCAAAAGATGAGGAAACTAGCGATGAGAAAACCGAAATCGCCGACGCGGTTGGCGATAAAAGCTTTTTTCGCGGCGTTTGAGTTTGCCCAAGAGGAACGTCCCAGCGTATCCATTTCAAACCAAAAGCCAATCAGCAGGAAGGAGCAAAAACCCACGCCTTCCCAGCCGACGAAGAGCATTAAGTAGGAATCGCCGGAGACGAGTACCAGCATCGAAGCGAGAAATAAATTGAGGAAGATGAAGAAGCGCGCAAAGCGTCCTTCCTCATGCTTGAAGCGCACGTCTTCGCGCATGTATCCAATCGCATAGATGTGAATCAACGTCCCCACGCCCGAGACGACGAGCATCATGGTTGTGGAAAGCGTATCCATGCGGAAGGTCCAATCGAGGCTGAGAGAACCAATGGAAAACCACTCGGCGAGTCGCCAGCGCGCCGCTTCGCCATGTTGCAAAGAGAGCGAGTAGGTCAACAAAATGGAAACAATGAACGCCACGCCGGAAGCGGCGCTGGCAATGCCGCCGATCAGATTTTCGCTAAACTTAAAGCGGTTCGCAAAAATCATGTTAATCAGCAAGCCTGCGAGCGGCGCAAAGACCAGCCAAGGCGCTAAAAAGAAAAATCCGCTAGATGTTATTTCGCTTAAGTGCATTGCGGTCTATCCCTTCAAGGAGTTTACGTCGTCAATATTGACGGTGTTCTTCGTCTTGAAAATTTCCACGATCAGAGCCAAGCCCACGGCGACTTCTGCGGCGGCGACAGCGATGACGAAAAAGACGAAAATTTGTCCGCTAAAAAAAGGCTTGCCGTTCGCAATTTCAAAAGAGCGCCCAAAGGCGACGAAAGCTAAATTGGCGGCGTTGAGCATCAATTCAATGGACATGAAAATGATCAGCGGGTTGCGGCGCACCAACACGCCTAACACGCCAATTGAAAATAAAATTGCCGAAAGCGCAATGTAATAATTAAGCGGCGTCATGGCTGGTCCCTGCCTTCTTGTCATGTTTGCTCAATACGATCGCGCCGACCATCGCCACCAGCAATAAGATTGAGGTGATCTCAAACGGCAATAAATAATCGCTGAACAAAGTGAGCGCCATTTGTTGCAGGTTGTTCGTCGTGTTGATGGAAGCGTCCGGGTCAACGAGCGTTTGCGCGAGCGGCGCGCGCGCAAGCAAAAGATAAATGGATTGGACGGCAAGCACAACGGCGAGTAAGACCGCCAAAGGCTTTTGCCACGGGAGCGTTTGGGAAGGCGGCAAACCTTGCACGCCCAGCAACATGATCACGAAGACGAACAAGACCATGATCGCTCCGGCATACACCGTGATCTGCGCCATTGCAATAAAGGGCGCGCCCAGCAAAAGGTAAAAGACCGCCACAACGATGAAGTTCAGCACCAGATACAACGCCGCGTAAACGGTATTTTGGCTGAACGCCATGCCCAAGGCGCTGGCGATGGCAATCAGGGCGAGAACGATAAAAACAATTAAGTCAGAAGTCATAATGCTCCATTTACGTTTTTCGAGCGGCGCAAGCCAGACATCGAAAGGCTAAAATCGTAAATTTCTAATCGGTTGGGTTTTTCATTTCCGGCACGGAACGGGTGAACACGCCCGGTTCGGTCTTTTGAGGCGTGGTCATTTCCACAGCGCGGACGGGTTCCAACAACATTTCTTTAGTGTAGATGGCGTCCTTCCGGTCTGTAAAAGTCAGTTCGTAGTTATCGCCCAGCGTGATCGCTTCGGTTGGGCAAGCGTCCTCGCAAAAGCCGCAATAAATACAGCGGAGCATGTTGATCTCATAAGTGGAGGCATAGCGTTCGCCCGGCGAGAAGCGTTTTTCGTCCGTATTCTCGGCGGCTTCGACAAAGATCGCATCCGAAGGGCAAGCCGCGGCGCAGAGCGAACAGCCGATACATTTCTCAAGACCGTTATCATAGCGATTCAAAACGTGGCGACCCCGAAAGCGCGGGCGCACCGGGCGTTTTTCTTCAGGATATTGGTAAGTAACGGTTCGCTCAAAAAGGAAGCTCCGCAGAACTTCGCCCAAGCCTTTTGAAAGCTCAATAATGGGTTCAAACACGCCCATAAGATTTTCTCCTTAAGTCACGGTTGACAAAGACCACGCAAATCAATAAAGAAATTATTGAAAGCGGCAGAATGCTCCAGTAATACCAAGGACTGCCAAATTGGTCTTGAAGCAAAATGCCGGTGGCAGTGATGAAAACCACCGCCAAAGATAACGGCAGTAAAATTTTCCAGCCGAAAGACATCAAACGGTCATAACGGAAGCGGGGCCAAGTAGCCCGCACCCAGATCATCACAAAGAGCAGGATGACCACTTTGATAAATAAATAGATCGGTCCGAGGAACCAAGCCGGGAATTGCCACGCGCCAATCGTCCAGATTGCGTCTACGCTTAAGAATGTGCCGTGTAAAAAGCTGGGTTCTAAATAGCCGCCAAAAAAGAGCGTCGCTAAGATCATCGAAACGACGATCATCTTCTGGTATTCCGCCATGAAGAATAAAGCGAACTTCATGCCCGAATATTCGGAGTGATAACCAGCCGTCAGTTCCTGCTCCGCTTCCGGCATGTCAAACGGCGCGCGGTTCACTTCCGCCAGAGTCGCAATCCATAAAATCAAAGCGCCCACCGGCTGAACGACCACAAACCAACCGTCTTTTTGAGCGTTGATAATATCCACCAAGTTCATCGAGTTGCCCATGATGATGGCGACGGCGATGGAAAGCCCCAACGCCAATTCATACGAAATCATTTGCGCGGTGGAGCGAATGCCGCCGATCATGGCGTATTTATTGTTGCTCGACCAGCCCGCCAGCACGATGCCATACACGCCGATCGAAGCGATGGACATGATATACAACACGCCGACATTAATATCCGAAACGTATAAATTAATCGTGCGTCCAAAAAAGTTGAAAGAAGTTCCCAAAGGAATGACCGCCGCCAAAACCAGCGAAGGCACCACCGTCAACACAGGCGCCAACACAAAGATCGCTTTATACACATGCGCGGGCGTAAACTCTTCTTTGAAAACTAGTTTAATTGCGTCGGCAATCGGCTGTAATAAACCCTGCGGACCTGCGCGGTTGGGACCAACGCGAACTTGCATACGCGCCAACGCGCGGCGTTCATACCAAGTGAGGTAA
>JADLCG010000244.1 GCA_020847355.1 Anaerolineales bacterium
AGCAAAGCCACCTTTGGGCAAATTGCCGCTTTGCTGGGAACTTCTGAAATTACCGCTGAAACTTGGGATGATTTAGAGACTCTGCTCGTCCAAGCGGATCTGGGACTCGAAACCACAGCCTCCGTTTTAGAATCGCTCAAACGCCGCGTGCGGACCGAAGGGCTGACTCGCGCCAACGAGCTTTCGGCTACGCTGAAGCAAGAACTCCGCTCCCGACTCGTCACGCCGCCTGCGTTAAGTTTTGCGAACCAACCGACAATTATTCTCGTCGTGGGCGTGAATGGCGCAGGCAAAACTACGACTATTGCCAAACTCTCTGCGCGTTTTAAGGCTGAAGGAAAAAAGATTCTGCTCGGCGCGGCGGATACCTTCCGTGCCGCGGCGGTGGATCAACTTCAAGTTTGGGGTGACAGGCTTGAGATTGAGGTTGTGGCGGGCGCGCCTGAATCCGACCCGGGCGCAGTGGCGTTCAATGCTATTCAGTCCGCAGTCGCTAAAAGCGTAGACATCGTCATGATTGACACAGCCGGAAGATTGCACACGCGCTTCAACTTAATGGAAGAGTTGAAGAAAGTGTATCGCGTGGCAGGCAAGGCGCAGGCTGGCGCGCCGCATGAAGTTTGGCTTGTGTTAGATGCGACCACCGGACAAAACGCCCTGCAACAAGCCCGTTCATTTAAAGAAGCCGTGAATGTAACCGGCGTGATTTTATCGAAACTAGATTCGTCCGCGCGGGGCGGCATGGCATTTGCCATTCAGCGCGAACTTGGCTTGCCGATTTTATTTGCCGGCTTGGGCGAAAAGCCCGAAGATTTAACGCCTTTTGACCCTGACGCTTTTGTGGATGGCATACTCGCTCGATAACTTTCTGGCAAGATTAGGAGAATAACCATGCAAGATTTACTAAACCGCTTACAGACTGCAAATGAACTAACTCAACAACTTTTGGAGCGTCTTTGACTTTGCCGACAAAGAATTAAAACTCGGCGAATTAGAAACGGAAATCGAAAACCCCAATTTCTGGAACGATTCCACCAACGCGCAAAAGACCATGAAAATTCTTTCAACTTTGCGCGATGATGTGCATACTTGGCAAAAACTCAAACGACATCTGCACGACCTAACCGAACTCGCGCAACTTGACGATGACTCCATGCGCGCCGATTTGGAAAATGAAGTTTCCAAGCTCGAAGCTGATTTGGAGAAGAGAGCCTTTGCGGCAATGCTTTCTGGTCCGTATGACCATGATGATGCGATCCTTGCCATTCATGCTGGCGCAGGCGGAACCGATTCGCAGGATTGGGCATTCATGCTTCAGCGTATGTATCTGCGTTGGGCGGAAGATGAAGGCTTCACGGCTGAAATCATCGATTCAACGCCTGGCGAAGAAGCGGGTATTAAATCCGTCACCATTGCGGTTGGCGGGAAATTTGCTTTCGGTTATTTGCGTTCTGAAAAAGGCGTGCATCGTTTGGTGCGGCTTTCGCCATTTGATGCGGCGCATCGTCGGCATACATCCTTTGCGCTGATCGAAGTCCTGCCGCAAGTTTCAATGGAAGAGGCGGATCTTGAAATCAACCCAGCGGATATTAAGCTCGATGTATTTCGTTCATCTGGCGCGGGCGGGCAAAATGTGCAGAAGAACGCAACTGCAGTCCGCATCACGCATCTCCCAACGGGCATCGTGGTCACTTGTCAAAATGAAAGATCGCAAACGCAAAACCGCGAATTTGCGATGAAGATTCTGCGCGCGCGTTTGCTTGAGTTACGTCAAGCCGAGCGCGAAGAAGAACGCGCCATTCTGCGCGGCGAATATACCAAAGCCGAGTGGGGCAGTCAGATTCGTTCTTATGTTTTACATCCTTATCAAATGGTCAAAGATCATCGCACCGAACATGAAGTCGGCAACGCCCAAGCCGTTTTAGACGGCAAACTCACCAGCTTCATGGAAGCTTATTTGAGACAAAAATAAGATGAAGAGAATTTTCTCGCGCGAAAATCTATATGCAATTTTGCTTTGCCTGATCTTGATTGCGCTCACCATCGCCACTGCCGATACATCCCCAACTTGGATTTATCAAGGCTTCTAAATGACTATCCTTCAACTTGGGATTTTTGCGCTCGCCGCCATTGCGATTAACCGCCTCAAACGTAACCGTGAACTGGCTCTGCTAGCGATAAGCATTTTCTTCCTCTTTTGGCTTCAGCCCGCGCAACAATTCGTCAGCTTGGTTTTCTGGATTCCGTTCGCCACGCTGGCGCTGATCGTTTTGCTTTGGCTTTTGATCGCCGCGCCCGAAGCCCGCGCTTGGAAAATCAATTGGCAGACGATACTGGTAATGAGCGCCGTCGTCTTGCTAATTGACCTGAACCAATTCTTCGGCTTGGATCAAATTTACATGTGCACTACGCCGCGCCTCTGGATGCTGGGCGCGGCTTTGGCGCTTGTCTTTACGGCAGACATATTTTTTTGGCGTATTCAACAACCCAAGCTTTGGCTGGGCGTTTTTTTTATCGGCATCCTTTTGATTTTTATTTATCTCAAAACGCCATATCTCGTTACGGAATCTTTCATGCTGATCTATGCCCTGCGCGGAACGGATGCGCCAACCAAAATTATTTTTACTTGGCTGGGTTTTTCATACATCGCTTTTCGTTTGCTTCATACCATTCGTGATTTTCAAACAGGCAGATTGCCCGCGTTAACGCTAGGCGAATACGTCAATTATGTGATCTTCTTCCCAACGCTGGTCGCTGGTCCGATTGACCGCGCCGAGCGCTTTGTTCCAGAGTTGCGCAACCCTGTCGCTTTAGCCGAGCAGGATTGGGCGGAGGCGGGGCGGCGTTTTTTCATCGGCTTGTTCAAGAAATTTGTGATTGCCGATTCGCTAGCGCTGATCTCCGTCAACGAGATTTTGATCAAGCAAGTTCATTCGTCCGCGTGGTTGTGGCTCTTTTTGTATATGTACTCTTTACGCCTTTATTTTGATTTCAGCGGCTATACTGATGTTGCCATTGGGCTGGCGCGCATTTTGGGCATTCGCCTCCCTGAAAATTTTTCCGCGCCATATCTCAAACCCAACCTCACGCAGTTTTGGAACGCATGGCACATCACGCTCACGCAATGGTTTCGCGCTTATTTCTTCAATCCATTTACGCGCTCATTGCGTACAAAAAACTTTTCTATTCCAATAATTATTTTCATCACTCAACTGAGCACGATGGCGTTGATCGGTCTGTGGCATGGCGTGGCGTGGAATTTTTTGGCGTGGGGCGCGTGGCACGGGCTGGGACTTTTCATCCAAAACCGTTGGAGTGAATGGATGCGCGGTAAGATGCAAACGCCGCCCTCGCCGCGCCGAAAATTGATTTTTGATTCGTTGGGCATTTTCCTCACTTTCAATTTTGTTTCGCTGGGCTGGTTGTTCTTCACTTTGCCTACGCCGCAATCTGCATTAACTGCCATCGTCAAACTTTTTGGATTTGGCTTATGAACAAAGTCCGCCCGTTTTATGTTTTGATGAAGGCTTTGTTTTTATACGCGCTCGCCAATTTAGCGTTTGCGTATTTCAACCCGCCGGTTGGAAAATTATCTTTATATAACTGGCTAATCTCTGGGCGCGAGCGCGCGCCTTATGAACGAGAAGCGGAGTATTACAACATCGCGCACACCATTCCCGTTTATGAAAACATGGACGCGATGTATCAATCTACGACGCTTTCTCAGCCCAAGCCAGCGGATGAATTTAGAATCTTCCTGATTGGCGATTCTTCCGCTTGGGGTTTTCAACTTCGCCCTGAAGAGACGTTGGTCGGTCAACTCAACGCTTTGCATTTGAAAACTTGCGCCGGTAAGAGAATCGTCGCTTACAATGCCGCCTTCCCTTTGCCGTATGTGATGAAAGACTTGCTCATTATGGATAAAGTCCGCGAGTATGACCCCGATTTATTTTTGTGGACGATCACTTTGGACGGCTTCCGCAACCGCACGATTTTTACTAACTATTTTCTTGATCCATATTCAAGCAGAGTGCGGCAACTTGTGGATGCGTATCAAATCAAAAATCTCGATACTTCCCAAATGACTCAAGCCACATTCTGGGATAAAACCATCATCGGTCAGCGCGACGCTTTGAAAAAGATTTTCCTCTTACAATTGCACGGGCTGGGCTGGTCGGCGACAAACTTGGATTATGACTATCGAAGCTATCCGCCGCTCGCGCAAGATCAATCTGCCGACGATGCGTTTTTTGAAACGCCGCAAGGTCAGCTTGGCTTGGCGGATGAAATGCTCTTTGACGTTTTAGAAGCGGGCTATCAACTGGCGGATCAAACGCCAGTCCTCGTGATTAATGAGCCAATTTTCATCGCCGCTGGCGTGAATAGCGAGATTCGCTATAATGAGTTTTATCCGCGCTGGGCGTATGACGAATATTTGCAATACCTTCAAACTTGGATGAGCGCTCATCAGCGCGAATACCTCGACGCATGGAATTTAGTACCGTCCTCTGAATTTACCGATACGCCCTTTCACCGCACGCCCAAAGGCGAAAAAATACTCGCCGAGTATATAATTCCGCAAATTCAAAAATTAGCCTGCTCAAAATAAACAACTAACCAAAGGAAATTACATGACTACTGAAATTACCTCCGCTCTGGCAAAACAAATTGCCGAAAAAATTCTCAAGCAACCCAAGCGCGTCATCAGCCCAGATGAGCCGATCATCTCCAGCGGGTTAATTGATTCTTTCAGCCTGATGGATTTAGCCCTCTTCATTGAAGATACTTATGGCGTGCGGATTGAAGATACCGAATTAAACGCTAACACGTTTGATACGCTCGATCAACTCGCCAACTTTATTCAAGCGCGCAAATAAATGACGACCTTCGCTCAAAAATTGTTGGCGCGTTATCAGGCGTCGCCAACGCAAATCGCCGTCACCGTGCAGAAGGCGGGTCAAGCCGATGCGCCCATGACGCTTGAACAACTTTTGCAAGGCGCGCAAGGCTTTGCAAAAACTTTCGCTCAAAATAATATTCAACCCGGCGAAGTCGTCCTGCTCATTTTGCAACACGGCGAAGCGCTCATCCACGCTTATTTTGGCGCGATCATTCACGGCGCAATTCCAGCCATCATGCCCTTCCTCACCGAAAAACTTTCGCCAGAAAGATATCGCGCCGATCTTTCCGCATTGCTTTCCATTACTCAGCCCGCCGCGATCGTTACTTATCAAGATTTTGAAGGGGATGTGAATTCCGCGCTTCAAGCGGATTCTTCCGTCCGCAAAGTGATTCTCGCGGATTCAATTTCCCCTCGCGCAATAGACGCCACTCTCTGGCTCGGGCTTGCCCGCCAACCTGACGATGTGGTCTTGCTTCAGCATTCTTCTGGCACAACGGGTTTGCAAAAGGGCGTGGCGCTTTCGCATCAGGCGGTCTTCAATCAATTAGATGTATATAGCCGTACATTAGGTCTGAACGAGAAAGACGTAATCGTCTCTTGGCTTCCGCTGTATCACGATATGGGGTTGATTGCGGGCTTTCTTCTGCCAATTTTATACGGCATTCATTTAGTTTTGGCGTCTCCCTTTGATTGGATTCGCGCGCCGTATCGCTTAATGCAATCCGTCTCGCAATACAAGGGGACGATAACTTGGCTTCCAAATTTTGCTTATAACTTTTGCGCGCAAAAAATCAGGGAACGGCATCTGGAAGGCGTGGATTTATCTTCGTGGCGGGCGATTATCAATTGCTCAGAACCTGTGCGTTATGAAAGCCACGAAGCCTTTTATCAAAAATTCAAAACCTATGGCTTGCGCGAAAATGTTTTGCAAACTTCTTATGCGATGGCGGAAAATGTCTTCGCTGTGACTCAGTCCGCGCTGGCGAACATGCCGCGGGTAGAAAGGTGCGAGCGCGAAGCCTTTATCGCAGAGCGTGTCGTGCGTCCATCCGCCGCTGAAAATGCAATCACAGTGATGTCTTCTGGCGCGCCGCTTCCTAATGTTCAAATCAAAATTGTGGACGAGTCTGGCAATGAATTGGCTGAGCGCGTAATTGGCGAAGTGACTTTGAAAAGCGATTGTATGTTGACGGGCTATTACAACCGACCCGACGCGACTGAAAAAGCTTTTTCAAATGGTTGGTATCTGACTGGCGATTATGGATTTATGCTGGCGGGGGAGTTGTTCGTCGTTGGGCGCAAGAAGGATCTGATCATTGTCGGCGGTAAGAATGTGTATCCGCAAGATTTAGAATTGTTAACTTATGAAGTGCGCGGCGTTCACGCGGGGCGCGCGGTGGCGTTTGGATTATTTGACGAAGAGCAAGGCACGGAAGACGTGGTGATTATCGCCGAGGCGGATACGGAAGATTTGAGCGAGCGCGAAAAAATTGCCGATGCGATTCGCCAGCATGTGACCAAAAATTCTGCGATTGCGTTGCGTTATGTCAAGGTGGTGGGTCTGCAATGGATTTTGAAAACGTCCAGCGGGAAGACGGCGCGTTCGGCAAATAAAGAAAAATTTTTGCAGGAATTAAAAAATGACAGTCGCCTTTGAGGCGACTGTCATTTTTTTTTTTTTGAAAATTATCCGCCGGTGGGAAGGCGTTTCTTCAGAGTGTCTTGCAGTAAATTTTCCTGCTCTTCAGACGCTTCTTTGTAAGATTTGCGGCGAACTTTGCCGGGCTTCTGAGATTTTTCTAAAGCGACTTGCCAAGCAATTTGCATGGCGGTGTATTCGGGTTCTTTGGTGATATCTTCCACCGGCATTTCATAGGCTTCGTCTTCCTTCTTGCCTTTTCTGCCTTTGGATTTGCGTTCTTCGCGTTCGGGCTTTTCTTCTTCTAGGACTAAAGTTTGTAATGCCTTCATGCTCAAACGGATTTGACGTTTGCGGCGATCTACTTCGAGGACTTTCGCTTCGATTTCATCGCCTTCTTTGACGACTTCGCTGGCGGTTTTGACGTAACCGTGGGTGAGTTCGCTGACGTGAATTAAGCCTGGGCGTTCCGCGCCAAAATCTACGAACGCGCCGTAGGATTCAAGCCGCACGACTTTGCCTTTGACGATTAAATCAGGTTGAATTTCTTTCCAATCATAAGCCAGCGGTTCGATCATCGTCAATTCGACGCGATCTTTTTTCACACGCTTGACCCAAACGGTGACTTCTTGCCCTTCTTTGACTACGTCTTCGACCTTGTTGACGGGAGTCTCTTGAATCTGTGAGATGTGAATCAAGCCCGGTAAAGGTTGACCAATGTCTACAAGCGCCCCCGCGAGCGTGGTCTTCAAAATTTTGCCGCTAAGTTTGGTTTTAGGTTCAAGCGCTACGGCTGGCGCGGTATCGGGTGTTGCCATAAGTATACTCCTGCTAAATTTGTACTGTTTTTGAAATAATGCCGAAGAAGGATTATACCCTTCGACTGGTTAATCGTCAACGTGAAATTTGTAACATGTCAAAAGCGTAAACCAACTCTTGCTCTTTGATTGCTCCATGGGTATAATTTGCCAATTCCTAAAAACGTTGCAGGGAACGAGTAAACTGTTCAGGTCGGCACAGCGAGTCCGAGGTCAGGTGTGAGGCGGATCCGAAAGGCAGTTGAAAATCATCCCGAAGTTGAAATCTGAAATTAGTTAACTGGTTGGTTAGTTAGCTGATATTAAGAAATCCGAAGTAATGCGTCTTCGTTATCAAAACAAATTGAGAGTCTATCCGTTGGATAGAAATCAGAGTGGTACCGCGTGAGCAATGCTCTCGTCTCTGTTTATGAGATGAGAGTTTTTATTTTAATAATTAGTAAACGAGGCAATAGTTAGGAGACGAACCATGTTTAAACCTGTAAACCCAAAACTAGACGCGCCAGCGATGGAAGACGCTGTATTGAAATTTTGGAAAAAACAAGAAATTTTCAAAAAGACAACCGAACAACGCCAAGGTAAGCCTGAATATGTTTTTTATGAGGGCCCGCCGACGGCGAACGGTAAACCCGGCGTACATCATGTTTTAGCGCGCGCATTTAAGGATATGTTTCCGCGTTATAAAATCATGCGCGGATTTAACGTCTCGCGGCGCGGCGGTTGGGATACGCACGGCTTGCCGGTTGAGATTGAAGTTGAAAAACAATTGGGCTTTAACAATAAGCAACAAATTGAAGCATACGGCATAGATAAATTCAACGAACTTTGTAAAAAGTCCGTCTTTACTTATATTCAAGATTGGGAACGACTGACCGACCGCATTGCCTTTTGGGTGGATTTGGAAACTGCCTATGTGACTTATGAAAATGAATACATCGAATCGGTGTGGTGGATTCTCAAAAATTTTTGGGAAAAAGATTTGCTCTTCAAAGGCTATAAGATCGTGCCGTATTGTCCGCGTTGCGGCACGCCGCTCTCTGACCATGAAGTGGCGCTCGGTTACGATGACGCAGTAGACCCTTCGGTCTTTGTGCGCTTCCCGCTGGTGGATAAGCCGGATACTTCCTTGCTAGTTTGGACGACCACCCCGTGGACCTTGCCCGCCAATGTGGCGGTTGCCGCGCACCCCGAAGTGGATTATGTGACGATTGAGCGCGATAACAACGGCACAACGGAGAAATTAATCCTTGCCAAGAATTTGGTGGAGAAAATTTTCAAAGACGAAGAAGTGAAGGTTGTTGAAACCTTCAAAGGCAAGAAACTAAAAGGCGTGAAGTATCAGCCGCTCTTCACCTTTGTGACTGTGGATAAGCCCGCTTATTTTGTCGTGCTTGGCGATTTCGTGACTACTGAAGACGGCTCGGGACTTGTGCATCAGGCTCCTGCCTTTGGCGCAGAAGATATGGAAATGGCGAAGCAAAATGATTTGCCGATTCTCTTGACCGTGCAACCGGACGGAACGTTCATCCCTGAGATTACGCCGTGGCGCGGAATCTTCGTCAAAGATGCCGACCCGCAAATTATCAAAGATTTAGACGCGCGCGGTTTGTTATTCAGCGCGAGCGCTTTTACGCATACCTATCCATTTTGCTGGCGCTGTAAAACTCCGCTTTTGTATTATGCGCGTGAATCTTGGTATATTCGCACCAGCGCGAAGAAAGAACAACTAGTTGGCTTGAACAAAACCATCAATTGGGTTCCAGAGCATATCAAGAACGGGCGGTTTGGCAATTGGCTGGAAAATAATATTGATTGGTCGCTTTCACGCGAGCGTTATTGGGGCACGCCGCTCCCAGTTTGGGAATGTGAAAATACGGATTGTAAACAGCGCGAGTGCGTGGGTTCGGTCAAGGAGCTTTCTGAAAAGGCTGGCAAAGATTTGACTGAATTGGATTTGCACCGCCCGCATGTGGATCAGGTGCATTGGAAGTGTAGCCAATGCGGCGGCAAGATGACGCGCGTCAAAGATTTGATTGACGTGTGGTTTGATTCTGGTTCCATGCCGTACGCGCAATGGCACTATCCATTTGAAAATCAGGATAAATTCAAAGCGCAGTACCCCGCTGATTACATCTGCGAAGCGGTGGACCAGACTCGCGGCTGGTTCTATTCTTTGCACGCGATCTCTACATTGCTTAATGACCAAGTTTCATTCAAAAATGTAATTTGTTTGGGTCACATTCAAGATGGCGAAGGGCGCAAGATGTCTAAGTCTTTGGGCAATATTGTTCAGCCGTGGGACGTGTTAAATCTACATGGCGCGGACGCCCTGCGCTGGTATCTGTATACTGCCACGCCGCCCGGACAAGAACGCCGCTTCTCCGCCGATTTGGTTGGGGATGTGATCCGCAGTTTCACTTTGACTTTGTGGAATGTGTACTCCTTCTTTGTCACCTATGCCAACTTGGATAAACCGCAAGCCTTGACCGTGACCGCGCCGACCAATGAATTAGATCGTTGGTTGCTTTCTGAATTAAATGTTCTCGTGCGCGATGTGACCAAAGCCTACGAAGAATATGACGTGACCAACGCCACACGCCCCGTTGAGAAATTCGTCGAGACGCTTTCCACTTGGTATGTGCGCCGCTCGCGCCGCCGCTTCTGGAAAAACGATTCATCGGCGGATAAACAAGCCGCGTATTCAACTTTATATACCGCTTTGGTGACGGTTTCTAAATTGATCGCCCCAGCCATGCCTTTCTTAGCGGATGAGCTATATCAAAATTTGGTGCGTTCGGTGGACGAGACCGCGCCAGAATCGGTGCATTTAGCCGAATGGCCCCCCGTGATGGACGAATTCATTGACGAAACGCTCAATAAAGAGATGCAACTCGTGATGAAGTTGGTTTCGTTGGGTCATGCCGCCCGCCAAAAAGCGAATCGCAAGGTTCGTCAGCCGCTGGCAGAAGCCGCATTTTCGGTTGGTAATCCGAGCGAGCGAAGCGCTTTGACCAAAAATGTAGATGTAATTCAAGATGAATTAAATGTAAAACAAGTCCGCTTGTTAGATGCCGCCACTGAAGCCGTATCGCATACGGTCAAGCCGTTGCCCAAACAACTTGGTCAAAAATATGGCAACAAATTTCCTGCGCTTCAAAAAGCGCTTCTGACAATGAATCCAGAAGAAGTGGCTAGCGCCTTACGCGCCAATAAACCTGTGGAAGTTAGATTAGACGGCGAGACTTACCAAATCCTTGCGGATGAAGTGGAAGTGAAAGCGCTCGCCAAAGAAGGTTTTGCCGTTGCCGAAGATGGCGCGTACGTTGCCGCTTTGGTCACTGACTTAACTCCCGAACTCGTCGCCGAAGGCTTGGCAAGAGAATTTGTTCGGCGTGTACAAGATTTACGAAAGACAGCGGATTTAGACGTAGCCGATCGAATTGAGTTGTTTGTTGAAGCCAGCGCTGGGTTGAAATCCGCAATTGAGGCGCATAAAGATTACATCACCGCCGAAACCTTGACCACGAAATTAATCTTTGCAAATCCGCCGGCGAATGCAAGCGTGGTAGAAGATGAATTTGATCGTGAAAAAGTAAAAGCTGGGCTGGTGAAGCGGTAATTGGCAAGAGACTTCGGAAGTTGAAAAAAACTTCCGAAGTCTCTTTATTTATCCATTGGATTAGTCAGGGATATTTGCAATCGCGCCGCTTTACCAGATACCCGGCGCCAAACGATATCGAACGTGCCGCTTGTATTCTTGATAGCCTGCCGGATTTTGTTCCAGATAAGGTTAATTCATTTATTTGCTAGGTAATTCTCTTTGATGCTGTTGATGTGATGCAACTCATGCCCGGCGATGTGATAAGCCGCCGCGCGAACGCTCATGATGTTATTGCTGGCAATTCCTTTTCTTGTCAATGCTTCTTCGTCAAGGCTTTCGAAAAATTTAATCGTCGCGTTTCGTACCGCCGTAAATTCGCCGATAATTGCTTCTAGCGCGCGATCGTTTGCGCCGGTATACGGAACATATTCATCTTGCTCAAAGCCGGGTAATTCAGTTTTATCATTTCTGGCAAACCGCAACGCCCGATAACAATAGATTCGTTCGTCGTCAACGATATGGACTAGAATTTCTTTAATGGTCCACTCTCCTGCGGCGTGTCGAACGGTTAATTTTTCTTGAGGCAATAAACGCACAAACTTGACCGTATTTTCAAGATTATTCTGTAAATGCTCTAAGACGAGACCGTCGTCAGGTAATAGTCCAATGTACATAATGGTATAGGGTGCATATTCATCTACCATTGGCTTGGGAATTATTTTCATTTTGATAACCTCTCAGAAGTATTATTTTTCCGTTGGTTCTGAAGCTTAAATCCGGTTTAAGCCGCTGAGGGCTATGCATTAGATTTTATCCGAAATAGCGAGAATAGCGTTATGATGTCAGGGCGCTAACCATGGCTTTCTCAAAGTCCGGATTTCAGGCTCTTTTGTACGCGGATTTCACGGAACGGACGGATTTTTTCCTTTTTTCAGGGAGAGTTCTGTGTCATCCGTGTACTGAAATTAGTTTTTGTCAAGCTACTTTGAGAAGACCATAGGGCGCTAACTTATGAAGAACTAAAAACAAAGCCAAGAAAATTTCTGACATTTATCAGCTTGACCGTGAAAGAGTTTGCCGAATTACTTTGCCGATCAATCTACTTTTGCTAAACTGTCAGGTCGCTAGAAATTTCAGAACTTTTTTCATTTATAATTTCGCAACCTTCAACCTTCAACCTGTAACTTGTAACCTGTAACCTTAAAACCCAAAGGACACCCATGCCTACCGAATCGCCTAAACCCAACCTCATCCGTTCCGTCCTCGCCTGGGGCGTGCATCTCTTCACCGCCAGCGGCGCGCTGTGCAGTTTATTCGCCATCCTCGCCATCTTTGATAAAGATTGGAAGATGATGATTATCTGGATGATCGCCGGTATGCTCATAGACGGCTTCGACGGCATGTTAGCGCGCTGGGC
>JADLCG010000245.1 GCA_020847355.1 Anaerolineales bacterium
ATTGCCGATGAAGCCCAAATGAAACTCCTTGTGCAAGGTCAAGATTATTTATTCAACCTCGCCGGACAAATGAGTCATCTGGGCAGTATGCAAGATCCATTCAAAGATTTGCACAACAATACAAGCGGACAATTGAAGCTACTGGAAACTTGCCGGCTGAACAACCCGCAGATCAAAATCGTCTTTGCCGGCACGCGCCAAGTCTATGGGCGGTCTCAATATCTGCCCGTAGACGAGCGTCATCCAGTCATCCCTGCCGATAACAACGGCGTTAGCAAGCGCGCCGGAGAGATGTATCATCTTGTTTACCATCGCGCCTACGCAATGCAAACCAGCGTCCTGCGCATGACCAACGTCTACGGCCCGCGCATGAGAATCAAAGACGCGCTTTTGAACTTTATCGGCTGGTGGTTTCGTCAACTTTTGCTTAATCAGCCGCTTCAAATTTTTGGAACCGGAAATCAAATTCGGGATTTTAATTATGTGGACGATGTAGTAAGCGCCTTGCTATTGTGTGCCGCTTCGCCAAACGCTTACGGAAAAATCTACAACTTGGGCGGCGAGCGGAGCAATCTTTTAGAACTTGCCCGCCTGATGATCAAATTGAACGGCGCCGGCGCGTATGAACTCGTGCCGTTTCCAGAAGGGCGCAAACGCATTGACATCGGCGATTATTACGCGGACTATAGCTTGATTCAACGCGAGTTAGGTTGGTCGCCGCGCATCTCTCTGACCGAAGGCATATCCCAAACTTTGGAATATTACCGCGCCTATCAAAAGGAATATTTGTAAAATGCAAACGATTCCGATCATTGACTTGAACAAGCAGTATCAAGCCATTCGTTTGGAGGTAGAAGAAGCCTGTCAGCGCGTCTTTGCTAACGGCTCTTTTATTTTAGGATCGGAAGTTTCGGCTTTTGAAAAAGAGTTTGCCGCATATTGCGATTCGGTTTATGCGGTGGGCGTCGCTTCCGGCACCGAAGCCTTGCAATTGGCTTTGATGGCTTGCGGCATTGGAGAGAATGATGAGGTGATCACCACTGCTCATACCGCTGTGGCAACTGTCGCGGCGATTGAGGCGAGCGGCGCTTTTCCGCGCTTGGTGGATATAGACCTCGTCAACTATGCTCTAAATCCAACTTTACTGGAAGCGGCGCTCACGCCGCGCACGCGCGCGATTATCCCAGTTCATCTATATGGATGCCCGGCAGACTTAAATCCCATTTTAGAATTTGCCAAACAACACGGGCTGTGGGTGATTGAAGATTGCTCGCAGGCGCATGGCGCGAAATATTTAGGAAAAAAAGTCGGTTCGTTTGGCGCGCTCGCCGCGTTTAGTTTTTACCCGACAAAAAATCTTGGGGCGTTTGGCGATGGCGGGGCGGTGATCACGCAGGATGCAAACCTAGCGGAGAAGATCGGCGCCTTGCGCCAATACGGCTGGAAAGAACATTATATTAGCTCAGTCAAAGGGATGAATAGTCGCTTGGATGAATTGCAAGCCGCAATTTTGCGCGTCAAATTGAAATATGTAGATGCGTGGAATTTGCGCCGTCGGGAATTGACGAACTTGTATCTGGGGGCGCTTCAAAATACGCGCGCGATCCTGCCGAATCAGCCCGCCGGTTGCGAGCATGTTTTTCATCAATTTGTAATTCGTCACCCTCAACGCAACGCTTTGAAAGCTTTTCTAAAATCGAAAGGCGTGCAGACTTTGATCCATTATCCTATGCCGATACATTTGCAACCGGCTTATGCAGATTTAGGCTATCGCTCCGGCTCTTTGCCCAACGCCGAACGCGCCGCAAACGAAGTTTTATCTTTGCCCATGTATCCTGAATTAACTGAAGAGCAAGTTAGATTCGTCTGCGCTTGCATTTTGGAATTTGAAACGCTTCAAAAATAGGAATACGCCTGATGCCCGTCCCCAAGTTTTACAGAATGCGTTGTTGAAGAAACTTGAGCAAACCGTCTCGACGCAATTTGTATTCAAAACCTTTCCATTCCTCACATTAAATATCTACTGTTTAACTAAATTGACCCTTTGTTAATCTTGACAGTATACAGACAGGTCTGTATACTTGGGGGATGAAATTAAAAAAACACGCCTCTGACTCGCCTCGTGAACGAATTTTGGAAGTTGCCGGTCAATTGTTCTATCAAAGCGGAATTCGCGCAGTTGGCATTGACAGCATCATTGCGAAAGCTGATGTAGCAAAGATGACCTTTTATAAGCATTTCAAAACGAAAGATATGCTTGTTGTAGAATTTTTGAAGCGCAGAGATGAACGCTGGCGTGCATGGTTTGAGGAGGCGGTTTATCGGTTGGCTCCGCAAGCCCAAGATCGCCCATTGGCGCTTTTTGACGCTTTGGAAGAACGCTTCCGAATGGCTGATTTTCGCGGCTGTGCTTTTATCAACACAATGGTGGAAGTGGCAGATGGCGATCATCTTGCTCATCAAACCGCGGCAGAACATAAACAAAAGGTACAGGGTTTTATTCAATCTGTTCTTGTAGAAGCGCAGATTGATAACGCAAAAGAATTATCAAAGGCGTTTATGTTGCTGATAGACGGGGCGATTGTGACCGCAGTGCGCGAAAAGAATCCAAATTCAGCAAAAGAAGCAAAGAGAATAGCGGCAAGTTTGATTTCTAATTCTTAATTTTTTAGGAGAAACAATATGGCGAACCTTGGGTTGGTTGATGTAGATACGGATAATGAAGACGTAAAAAAA
>JADLCG010000246.1 GCA_020847355.1 Anaerolineales bacterium
AAGCGATTTGTAAATTGCCCAAATAGTTGCGATAATGAAGCAAAAATCAAGCGCTTAGCAACTTCTATTTTGGTTGTTGAACTTCAAAACACGCAGGTTGTTGATCGCCAATCAATAAATTATAAAAATTATTCAAGCTTAATCCAGTAGCATTCTCAAGCGTGGGGTTATTGTCAATTGGATATCCTATCAATTCTTTTACATCTATTCGATCAGACGGGCTAGCCAAAGCTATCTTGATTTCCGTAATATCTCCGTCGCCAAGATTTGGGCAAACCTCATACTTATCTGCTGAAACATTCTTTGCGTTACCCGATAAATCAATTACGAATTTTGTATCTTCATAAACAACCTGCATCTCATAGCTTCCATATTTCGGGCCATACATATACACTCTATCCGGAGTTCCATATTTGTTAAATATATTGCGTAACGAATAGTAAGATAAATGTTCGTCGTCTGCAACGGATTGTGCTCCTCGAGATGCCGAAACATGAAAGGTCATCCTTGCAACGCGCTCCTCTACAACATGAAGGTTGATCCAAGCCACAAGGTCAATATCTTTATTCGTTTCAATCTTACCAAGATACACTTCAACTGTTTCGGCGCTGGCAATTGGATCAAGCATAAGCGATTTTGTCTGCGTGAACTTCTCCATAAGGTCGTTCGCTTCAGCCAGCGTTGTTTCTCCTGGGCGAATTCCCAAAAAACATGGAAATTCACAGTTTCCATTCAAACTTAACAAGACATAAAACTCATCTTGGATAGCAGAAGTAAGCGTAGGAAGTGGGGGATCTTCAGTAATCCACCATTTCTCGTTATTCGATTCATTTATTTGGGTTAGAAACGGGAGTACTTCTAATGTTGAGGATGGCGTTGTCTCCAGCGGCGTTGAGCGTGGAACAGGCTGAGCACATGCGCCAGCTACGATAAGTAAAGACAACATAATAATAAAGAGTGTTTTAGACATTTTATTTTAGCCCTAATATCCAAGGTATTTGTTGCTCAGATATATATTTTCTTCTCTGATTCCCCGCCAGATCCGTGGTAAAACCATGATTAGGGTCTCCTGCGCCGTCTAAAATCCAATTTATGTACATATCTGCAAATTGCCTACTTTAGCATTACCATCTATTCAATTTTTATCCATACTTGTCTGACGCTTTATTTTTACTTATATACTCGGATTGGTTAAACTGACTGGCGCTTCTGCTATTATTTTAACAAGCGTTGAATTTTACTCACGGAATAAACACATCGCAGGTTCCGGCGCTAATTTCGCAACGGGCGACTTCTTCTTTCTTGTACAGCACGCGGAATTGAGTCGAGCCGTCGGTTTTTTGGCTCCAGAAGATTTGATCGCGGTCTTTTTCGGCGCGGGGTTGCACTGTACTTGCGTACCCGCCGCATTCTTTCGGGGCGAGGTAAGGCGGATCTTCGTCGCCGTAAATTTTGATGCTGGCGCAAATGCCAATCGGCAGGTAGCTGAGCGATCCATGCTTCTCCCATAGATAGCCGATGAAGCCATCGGTGGGTTGGTCGTTTGCATCGAGGCGCTCGAAGCTAAAGGCGGAGAAAGTTCTTGGCTCGCCGTAGTTGTTGAGCATGTAAAAACTGGTGTCATTCCAGAAAAAGGAGAAGCGAAAGCCGTTTGGATATTTAATAGTAGGGATTGCCGCCGGAAGCGTGGCGGGAGAGGCTGTAAAAACGGAAGTTGGGGTGAGAAGCGGCGCAGAGGTTGCGGTTTCAGTTGGGATGGAGGTATCCGTTGGGGCGGGCGTGAAGGTCAGGGTGAAGGTCGGCTCGGCGGTTTGGGTATCTGTAGGTTGCGCGGTGAATGTAGTGGTGGCGGTCACAGTCTGAGTGGCTGAGGCGGGGATCAATGTTTCGGTAGCTGGAACAAGCGTCGGCGTGGAAAGGGGCGCGCTCGTCGGCGTGGCGGTGAGTTGAATCTGCAGAGGCAGAATCCCATTTTGAAATGCGTACCAGCCGCCGAATCCCAAAAGACCTAAAAATAAAATCAACCAAACCCACGTTTTGCTTTTGCGGGGCGGGTGGGCGGCTTGTTTGGTGACCGGCATTGGCGCGGCGGCGTGGGGCTTACGCTTGATTTCGCGCTTTGCCATTTGGTCAATGCCATCTTCACTGCGGCGCACGGTTGGCGCGCCCACTGGCAAAGGCGGCAGAGCCAGCTTGGGCGCGGATTCGTTGTTTTTGAAAGCGTCTTCCAGGGCTGAGATGAGTTTCGCGCCGGAAGGATAACGATTGGCGGGCTTTTTCTCCAGCGCTTTGAGCAATACGGCTTCCACTGCGGGCGGAATGGCTGGGTTGAGACTCCGCGGCGCGGGCGGCGCTTGCGAGATGTGTTGCAAGGCAATGCTGGCGGGGGAGGGATCGTTGAACGGCGGTTTGCCAACGAGGATTTCATATAAGATCACGCCCAAGGAATATAGATCGGATTGCGGAACCGCATCTGCCGACCTTTTGGCTTGCTCGGGCGAAATATAATGCGGCGTACCGAAGATACTGCCCATCGAGCCATCACGGACTTCGAGCGCCATGCCAAAATCACCCAAAAGGACTCTTCCGCTTTTGGAGATGAGGATGTTCGAGGGTTTCACGTCTCGGTGAACTACGCCCTGACGGTGTGCATAATCCAGCGCGCCGGCAACCGCCTTGCCGATTCTCAGCACGTCCTTGATTGGGATGAGTTCCTTTTGAGCTTCGTACATGCTCATAATGGAGGATAGGTCTTGCCCGTCCACATACTCCATGACGTAATAAGAGATTTTCTGTTCTTCATCCGCATAATAAATTTGGACGATATTTTCATGCCGCCATTGCGCCATCATCCGCGCCTCGTTGACGAAGCGCTTGGCGTAGGCTGGGTCGCCGCGATATTTGGCGTCAATCACCTTGATCGCCACGGGACGTTTTAGCTTGACGTCTTCGCCGTAATAGACGGTTGCCATGCCGCCATGTCCGAGCAATCCGTCAATGCGGAAGTTGGCAAGTTGTTGTCCAATCAATGGGTCATTCATGCTGGTTAAGCGCTTCGCTTTCTCGTGTGGGAAGGTGGCAAGCTTTCACGGCTGGCAAGTGTAACCCGAGAAAGGTCTTTGATAAAGGCGTTGAAATCTTCGGCGTAGCCTTCGAGATAATCCTGCGCGATCAAAGCGGCGAGGTCTTTTCTGCCAATATTCAGCAGGCTGGTAACTTGCGGACGGAAATCGCGCAGAGAAATTCGCATCACGCCTTGCGCGTCGGTGATCACGCCCCAAGCCAATTGCTTTTGCGCGTTATCGTCTTTGGCGGTGCTAAAGCGGGTGAGCGTGCTGTTTTGAGTCACCGCGCCGACATTGGAAAAAACTTCTCTGCCTTTGAGAATGCTATTCAACAGATCGAACTTTTCTGGAATTTTATCCAGCAGGCTTTGAATGGCGGCGGGCAAATGCGCCAATAATTTGATCGCGCCCACGCTGGAACTTTCGCCTTGAATCGCCACTGCTTTGGCGCGGGCGAGGAAAGCGCCAAAGCCAGCCAGCGAAGCCAAATAGACTTTTTGATATTGTTGAAAGGCATTGAACATCACGGCGCGGTCTTCTTTAGATTTTTCGTAAGCGTCCAGCAATTGCACAGTTTGCGCGTGCAAAGCAATCAAGTTCAAATCCACGACGGGGACTTCCAAATTGAGCGGGTAAACGCGTTCGCGCGGATTTTTTTGACTCGCGTCCATCGGAATCAAAATGGAAGGATTGGTGCGGCTCGTCTCTTCCACAAGCTGACGGATGTTTGCCGCTACTTCGGGGTTGGTTTGCGCCAACTTGCCGACTTCATCCGATAATTTTTTTGAGGGGCGATACTTCGCCGCATGGAAGGCGCGATACAAAACCAATAAATCGTTGATCGTCAATTGGATTTGCTCGTTGCGCTGTTTGAAATGCTTGCGGAGTTCGAGACAAGGTTTGAGCTTCACTTTATCAGTTTCCGCATTCACCTCGGGCAGAATTTGCGGCGCTTGCGCGATCAAGTCCGCATCGGTCGGCTGTAATGGCAGGACTAAAGAAGTGTAAAGCCGCGTAGGCGCTGGCGCAGGGGAGGGGAGCAGGCTCAGATAATGCGCCCAAGATAAAGCTTCGTTCGTCATAATTTCCGCGAGCGCCGTGCCCCACGCGCCGTCAAAGAAAATGTGCGATTGATCGAAAACGAAAGTTTCGCCCGTGTCAAAAATGGTCAGGGCGTGAGAGCCAACGCCTCTTTCCGCTTGCCGCAATTCAGAGAGCGGCAGGGCGCGCGCGCGTTGATCGGCGGAGAGGATGATCGGCGCGTATCTCAATATATCCAAATCGCTGACCAAAGTTGGGTTTAATTTGTTGCGTAAATTCGCCAATGCCGAGCGTTTGATGCGCGTTAGCGCTGAGATTTGCGAAGGCTGGCTGGCAGACGTTTCTAACAGCGCCGCCATTTGTGCGCGGACGGTCAGCACGTTCAACGGCTGACTCGCGCCTTGTTCGCAAGCGGGCAGTAAGTAATAGCTATCGCGGTGAATAACGCCAATTTGCGCGTCCTTGATATCGAACGGCACGCGCGTTTCGCCATACGGACCCGGCTCTAAATATGCCAAAATAGACATTTGCT
>JADLCG010000247.1 GCA_020847355.1 Anaerolineales bacterium
CTACCGGCTTTGGCATTGACGTGGACGACGCCGAATCAATTGCCAGCCGCATCAAAGAAGTCCATGAAATGGGCGTGGAAGTGGCGGTAGTGATCGGCGGCGGCAACCTGTGGCGCGGTAAGCAAGGGTTGGATCACGGGATGGATCGCGCCACTGCAGATTATATGGGCATGTTGGGCACGGTAATGAACGCGCTCGTCGTTATGGACGCTTTAGAACGCACTGGAGTTTATACGCGCGTTATGTCGGCAATTGAGATGCGCGCCATCGCCGAGCCGTATATTCGCCGCCGCGCAATCCGTCATCTGGAAAAAGGGCGCGTGGTCATCTTCAGCGCCGGCATTGGCAGTCCGCATTTTTCTACGGATACCGCCGCCGCCTTACGCGCCACAGAAGTTGGGGCGGAGGTTATCGTCAAAGCCACCAAAGTGGACGGCGTTTACGACTCAGACCCGAAGAAAAACCCCAACGCCGAAAAATTTAACGAACTCACCTATATTGATTTGATCAACCGCCGCCTGGCGGTGATGGATAGCACCGCCGTCACCTTGTGCATGGACAACAACCTGCCGATACTCGTCTTGAATTATTGGGATAAGAAAGCGCTGGTCGGCGCGTTACGCGGAGAGAAGATCGGCACGCTCGTCAGTCATAAATAAGGCTTTCGTATAAATTTTGATAAGAGCTTCTTCTTTTTCCGAATAAAGAAGAAGCTCTTATTTTCAAAAAACTCTCAATTTCCTTCATTTTCTCCCGCCTTTATCTCAACCCATAGCCTAAATTCTTATTTTAGGGTATCCTTGCGTTTGTATAAATTTCCAGGAGGAAGCAAGTGAGCGCTGAAGAAACGAAAGAATTATTGAAAGACGCCGAAACCCGTATGCATGGAGCGATTCAATCTCTGCTCGAAGACCTCGGCGCAATCCGCACAGGCCGCGCCAGCCCCGCGCTGGTGGAAAAACTCCCCGTTGAATATTACGGCGCTCCCACCCCGTTGCAACAACTCGCCTCGATCAGCGTCCCTGAGCCGCGCACCATTACGATCAAGCCTTTTGACAGCGCTACCTTAAAAGATATTGAAAAAGCAATTCGTAGTTCCGATCTTGGGTTGAACCCCAACTCGGACGGGAAAATATTGCACCTCAACCTGCCGCCGCTCAATGAAGAGCGCCGCCGCGATCTCGTCAAACGCATGAGCCACCGCTTGGAAGAAGCGCGCATCGCAATTCGCAACATCCGCCGCGATACCAATAACGATATCCGCGACTATGAAAAAGAAAAACTGATCACCGAGGACGAACTCAAGCGCGGCGAAGAAGATTTACAAAAATTGACCGATAAATTTGTGGAAGAGATCGCCAAACACGGACACCTCAAAGAAAAAGAGATCATGGAAGTGTAAGCGCTTCTCACTTAACTGAAAAATGATTGCCGAATCGACAAACCAGATACCGCCTGAAAAGATTCCCCAACACGTTGCAATGATTATGGATGGCAACGGCCGCTGGGCGCTTCAGCGCGGGCTACCGCGCTTGGCTGGCCACAAAGCCGGAACGGAAAACCTGCGCCGCATCATCCGCGCCAGCGTGGAATTTGGCGTGAAATATCTGACCATTTATGCTTTTTCCACTGAAAATTGGGGCAGACCTCCAGAAGAAGTTCAAGGCTTAATGTTCATCCTTCAGGATGTGATTGACCGCGAGTTAAATGAACTCCATCGTGAAGGCGTGCAACTTCGTCATATTGGGCGGCTGGAAAGATTGAATCCCCGCGTTCAAAAAAAAGTTCTCAAAGCGATTGAACTGACCAAGAACAACACGCGCTTAGTAGTTAACGTCGCTTTCAACTATGGCGGGCGAGATGAAATCGTCTGCGCGATTCAAAAAATTATCAACGATGGCATTCCTGCCGAAGCGGTGACCGACGAGTTAGTTAATCATTACCTGTTTACGGCAGGCGTCCCAGACCCGGATCTGATCATCCGCACTTCCGGCGAATTGCGCGTGAGCAATTTCCTAATTTGGCAAGCCGCATATTCAGAATGGTACGTCACGCCAACGTATTGGCCCGATTTTGGTCGAGAAGAATATTACCGCGCCTTGGAAGCATTTGCCCACCGCGACCGACGCTTCGGAAAAGTATCTTCGGCGGAGTTACAGGAAACGAATGCTTAAGCGAACTATCTCGGCTTTAGGGTTGGTTGCAGTTGGCTTGCCCGCCATTATGCTCGGCGGAATTTTTTATTACGCGCTCATGGGGACCTTCCTCATTGGCGCCGCTTGGGAATATGTGCAAATGTTCAAAGCGGTTAAGCTTGAACCGCAAGCGCAAATTACCATTGGCGGCGTGGCGCTCGTCACCATTGCGCGCATGTTCTTTCCCGCTTATGCCCAACCGGTTTTCATCGCCTGCATTTTGCTGGCAATGACCTATCACCTTATCGCTTACGAGCGTGGACGCGAACAGTCCGCGCTCGATTTTTGTTTAACTATTGGCGGCGTCACCTATCTCGGCTGGCTAGGCTCTTTTCTATTTGATTTACGTAACCTGCCGCAGGGGGGCTGGTGGTTTATGTTGGTGATGCTCTGCGTTTGGTTAGGCGATTCTGGCGCATACGCGATTGGACGCCATTACGGCAAGCATAAAATAGCGCCGCGCCTCAGCCCTAAGAAAAGCTGGGAAGGTTACATTGCCAGCGTTTTCGCCGGCTTGATTAGCGGACCTCTGTATCTATATATCTTCACAACCTTCGGCTTTTTAAAAAGCGATATGTCATTCTGGCAAGGCGCAGCTCTCGGCGTATTGCTCGGCGCATTGCCCACGCTCGGCGACCTTGGCGAAAGCATGATCAAGCGCCAATCGGGCATAAAAGATTCAGGCGAGATCATCCCCGGTCACGGCGGCTTTTTTGACCGCATCGATTCCTGGTTGTGGGGAACGGTGATCGGTTATTACTTTCTCGTTTGGTTTATTTTGTAAAAAAATGGAGGCACAATGTCAGTTCTTGGCGCTACCCCTACTCGCAACCTTGCGCTGGAATTAGCCAGAGTTACCGAAGCGGCGGCGATGATGGCGGGCCGCTTTATGGGACGCGGCGATAAAGAAGGGGCGGATCAAGCCGCCGTCAACGCGATGCGGATGATTCTTTCCACGGTGGATATGAACGGCATCATTGTCATTGGCGAAGGCGAAAAAGATAAAGCCCCAATGTTATTCAACGGGGAAAAGGTGGGCAACGGCTCAAAGCCAGACGTGGATGTGGCGGTAGATCCCATTGACGGGACGCGCCCTTTGGCTTTCGGACGTTCAAACTCTTTGGCGACTGTGGCAGTTGCGCCGCGCGGAACGATGTTTGACCCGGGCCCGTTTGTTTATATGAACAAGATCGCAGTGGGACCGGAAGCCAAAGGCAAAATTGATATTGAAAGACCCATCACCGAAAACTTAAAAGCTATCGCCAAAGCCAAAGGCAAGGACGTGGAAGACTTGACGACGATCATTTTAGATCGTCCGCGCCACGACAACATGGTAGCGGAGATTCGTAAGGCGGGCGCGCGCATTCGCCAAATTCCAGATGGCGATGTGGCGGCGGCGCTGATGACCGCCTGGCCCGATTCCGGCGTGGATGTTTTGTTAGGCATTGGCGGCACGCCTGAAGGCGTGATTGCGGCTTGCGCTTTGCGGGCGATGGGCGGCGAAATTCAAGGTAAATTATTTGCGCGCGACGAAGACGAACTGCGCCGAGGGCGCGAAGCGGGCTATGATTTTGAAAAGATTTTGACCATGCCCGATCTGGTTTCTTCGGAAGACGTGTTCTTTGCGGCAACCGGCATCACTAACGGCGAACTGCTCCGCGGCGTGCGGTATTTTGGCGATCGGATCACTACCGATAGCTTGGTGGTGCGCGGGCTGACTGGAACGGTACGTCAGATTACCGCGATTCATACTACTGATAAATTGGATAATTTGAGCGAAATGCATTATTAAAAAGAGAAATTATTTTTTAAGTTTCTCTTGACATTCCCTACTCTTATCCGTATAATGGCGGTCGCTTTCCTCGATAGCTCAATCGGCGGAGCGAGCGGCTGTTAACCGCTAGGTTGTAGGTTCAAGTCCTACTCGAGGAGCACTGAAAAGAAAACGCTCTCGGCTAAAAAGCCGAGAGCGTTTTCTTTTGACCTCTGCGCGGCGGTGAGGGCGCCGCGCAGTTGGTTTCAGCGGGGGAGATGTAGCTTAGTGCTGACCAAGCGTCCCTAAGGCGCGGACGCGCTTTTCAACGCGCGCGAAAACCCAAGCCCCAATCCATAATAAAAGGAACATGGAACTGACGAGGAGCAAAACTTCCAGATGGATGGGCAGAAGCGTTTCTGTGTTGAGCGTCACGCCGCGCACTGCATCCAACCCATAAGTCAATGGGAGCGCGAGAGCGACGGGAATGAGCCAGTAAGGCAGAGCCTGAACAGGGTAGCTTGTGCCGGTGAGGCCTTGCACAAGAAAACTGCCCACGTCTACCAGCGTGTTGGCTTCGCGCATGAGCAATACGAGAGCGGCAAAGGCGAACCCAAAACCATACAAGCCGATTAACGCGGGGATGGCGATTAAGACTGCCATCCAAATATTGCCGGTGGGGTGAAAGCCGAATAAAGCCGCCGCAATGAGCAACATTAGGATCGAGATGATAGTAGTTACTAAGAGACTGGAGATTGTGCGCCCAACGAGGATGAGCGGGCGTGAAATCGGCGCGAGCCAGTTAGATTCAAGCACGCCTGCGTTCATATCTTCTTTGAGGGCGAAACCCATGCCCCAGAAAACGGTCATAATGAAGTTGGAGAGCGCCGTGCCGATCAGGATATAGGACATATAATCGCTGGTGCCGCTGTATGCCGCAAAGCCGAGCGCCTGCCCATTGACGCTAAAGGCTTTGCCCATGAAGTAGATGGGCGTGATCCAAATTAGCGGTTGAAAAATCATCGAAACAGCGTTCAGCGGATAGCGCCAGAAAACTTTCCAATCTTTGCGGGCGATGATATATAAAGCCCGTAATTGCGTGATGAAGTTGGGTTGAGAGAGCGTCTTGATTTGCATGAGCGTTTGCCTTTAATATTGCCCAATGGCGCCGGTCTGACGCGCGCGGCGTTCCATCCAAATGAAGGTGAAATAGCCGACCAACATCCAGAATGCGCCAAATGCCAAGAGCGCCGCCAAATCAGGAAGTAATTCGACGAGGCTGGCGTTGGCAAATGCGGCGGCGCGCACGCCATGAATCAAATAGGTTTGCGGAAGCCATTGAGCGATGGATTGCATCCAAGCGGGAAGTAGAGTGACGGGGAAAGTAATGCCGCAAAAGATCATCACCAGCCCGCGCACTAAGAAGACGAAAGTATTCGCTTCTTTGAGCGTGATCACTAAGCTGGCGAAAGCAAACCCCAGCCCATAGATGGACGGAATTGCCGCAAGCGTGACGAGAAGCGCCAGCCAAGGATTGCCGTGTAAACGCACTCCAAATAATAGCCCGAACTCAAGCGCAGTGATCAAGATGAATGTGAACATGGAAACAACCTGCGTGCCTGTAGCTCCCAGTAGATAAGAGAAGCGCCAAGTGGGGGAAAGCCAGTTCGATTCAAGCGTGCCGCGCATTTGTTCGTTGCGTAATGCGAAACCCACATCCCAAAGCACGATGTTTTGCCACATCCACACGGTTGAGCCGACCACGATATAGCCGATGAAATCATTTGCGCCGGTGTTCGCCATGAAGATTTTTAGCCCGCTCCCATCTGGACCTGAAAGCGCGCGCGCCGTGAGAATGTACATCATCGGAAAGATGAGGGGCCAAATCAGGAGGGCAATGACCCAGCTTGGATAGCGAATGAAGATAACCCATTCACGGCGGAGAACTGCATAAAAAGCGCGTAGTTCGGAAAGTAAGCCGGTTTTGCCGAGAACTTGCGGTTGAAGCGTCGTATTCATTGTTAATCCCTTAATGCTTTGCCAGTGAGATGAATGAACACATCCTCTAGCGAAGGTTTGACTACGTTCATGTTAACCAGCCGCGTCCCATTTTGACTGATGTTTTCGACGATCTTCGGCAATACGGCTCGGCTGTTGTGAGATTGGAGATTCACTTCCCATAAATCCGCTTCGCCTTGCTGGCGCGCCACCAAACTGCTAACTTCTGAAATAGAGCGCAGTTTCTCGCCGACATATTCCTGCCAACCGCTCACTTCTAATTTGATGATTTCCTGTTGCTCAATGCGGGCTTTGAGATTGGCGGGCGTATCTAAAGCGATCACTTTACCCGCGTCAATAATCCCAATTCGATCAGAGAGCAAATCGGCTTCTTCCATATAATGCGTGGTCAGCAAGATCGTATGCCCTTCCGCTTTCAGCGTGGCGATCAGTTCTCGTAAATTGCGTGCCGCTTGCGGGTCCAGCCCGAGCGTGGGTTCATCCAATAAAAGAATCGGCGGGCGCGCCAATAACGCCTTCGCAATCGCAATGCGTTGCCGCATTCCGGTTGAATATTTTTCAACCAATTCATTAGCGCGATCTTTGATTTCCATGCGCTCAATTAATTCCTCCACGCGCTTTTTGGCAATCGCCGCCGGAATATGATATAGCGCGGCGAAGTACTCCAAATTTTCGCGGCCCGATAGCTTCCAATAAATGCTCCGCTCGCCCGCCAGCACAGTCCCTAAATTTCTGCGGACTTCATTGGCTTGCTTCACTACGTCAAACCCATTGACGGTGGCTGTGCCGCTGGTTGGTTCGAGCAAAGTGCAAATCATGCGGATGGTAGTGGATTTGCCTGCGCCATTTGGACCTAGTAAGCCAAAAACTTCTCCGCGTTGGATTTGCAGATTCACGCCATTGACAGCCGTGAACAGCGCCTGCGGTTTCTTCTTCCAAAATTGCCAGCGCTTCTTTTCTGGACCTTGACTCGCTTCGCCTTCGAGGGGCTTATCGCCAGTTCCGGCGCGGGCAGGGAATTGCTTGACGAGTTGCGTGGCTTCAATTGCAAAATCAGACATAACGACCTCCGAATTTGAGCTTTCTCAAGAAAATTGATATTTTTGTAAATAAAATCAATTTTTTATTGAAGTTATTGCTATATTCTAAGTAAATATATAAATTTTGTCAATGCCAGCTTTTGTATAATTTAGCCGGAATTTGAGATTCTCAATTTGAGGTGAAAATATGCAGATTTTTCATCTTCGTGAAAAGGGCTTTTAGGGTTTTTCAAATTTGGGCATTCCCTGATATATTTAAGACCTCTCAACCCATTTGAATTCGAGAAGCAAATTTTGATCGTCAACGAAGCGCGCTTCGCGTTGACTCTTTCGTTGATGATTTATTTTAGGATGACGCATGGAATCAAAAGCGCAAGAAACTACTTTGCTAAAAAAAAGCGGCACGTTTGCCGCCCTGCAACATCGTAACTTTCAACTTTATTTTGGCGGACAACTCGTCTCCAATGCCGGAACGTGGATGCAAGTCATCGCGCAGGGCTGGCTGGTTTATCAAATTAGCCATTCAGAGTTAGCGCTGGGCATTGTCGGCTTTGCCTCAGCCATACCCACGCTGTTGGTTTCGCCGTGGGGCGGGGTGATCGTAGATCGCGTCCCGAAGCGCACGTTGTTAGTTTGGACGCAAGCCAGCGCTATGCTTTTGGCTTTTATTTTGGCGGGTTTAACTTTTGCGGGCATTGTGCAAGAATGGCATATTATTTTATTAGCGGCTGGCATTGGCGTAGTCAATTCGTTTGATGGACCGGCGCGCCAGGCTTTTGTGGTGGAAATGGTGGGGCGTGAAGATCTGCCGAATGCGATTGCCGTCAACTCGATGATGATTAATATTGCCCGCGTCATTGGACCGGCGCTAGGCGGTTTTTTACTCGCGTTTCTCGGCGCTTCTTGGTGCTTTACGATCAATGGATTTTCTTATTTGGCTGTAATTATTAGCTTGCTCGTGATGGAATTGAAGCCGCATGTGGCGCCGGTGCGCCTAGATTCGCCGTTTAGCGAGTTGGCTGGCGGTTTGAAATATGTGGCTAATCAACCGGAGTTGAAAGGCTTGCTATTGCTCTCGTTAATCTTCAGCGTTTTTGGCATTTCCTATTCAACGATCTTGCCGGCTTTCGTTGAGCGGGTATTAAATCAAGACGCGGTGATTTACGGTTGGATTAATGCCATGATCGGAATCGGCGCAACTTTAGGCGCATTTATGATCGCCAGCTATCATGGAGAAAATTGGCGCGGCTCGTGGTTGCTCATTTCCAGCATTGGCTTTCCTATCGTTCTCACGCTCTTTGCTTTTACCCAATATGTGCCTTTGAGCCTGGCGCTTTCCATTGGCTTGGGCATGGGCTTTATGGTGCAGTTCACCATGATCAATACCCTGCTTCAAACGCGCGTGGATGATCGCCTGCGCGGGCGGGTGATGGGGCTATACACCCTGACTTTCTTCGGGTTTTCTCCATTTGGAAATCTAATCGTTGGTATTCTGTCCGAGCATATTGGCTTGAGCGTTTCGGTAATGATCTTCGCCGCTTTGAGTTTGATTTTGTCATTGATTATTTTTCAAAAGACGCCGCAGATCAAGCGCTTGCCTTAAGTGGAGGAACGCCCCGCTGGATTAGTGCGCGGGCCAGGGGATTTCCGCCGGACCTGCGAAGCCATGCTTTTCTTGAAAGAAGACCCGCCCATGCGAAGGAGCGGAGCAACCGCTTTCGTCTGTGAAAGTCACTTCCGGATAATTTGAAGCCAGCGGATCAAAGATGATTTTGCCGCCTTCGCATCTCCAGACCTCAATGATGTAGATGAACATATTCGCATCTTCTTCGTCTCCGGCGCGCAGAGTCACATCCGTCCAAGTGACGGTCACTTGGTTAGGATTGTTTGGATCGCGGACTGCGTTCAATACGCTGGGCGGCGCGTAATATGGCGAAACCGGGAGTTTATATTCCGCTGGATAGGTGATTCTCAAATTTTCTTGCTCGCCTTGAATATTTAAATACTTGGCGTTGACCCAACATAAGTTCTTGCCCGCCACTTCGACCCAATTGTTGCCTTCCGTGCGCCCGATCAATTCAATATTCGCGCCTTGTCGTAAGCCGTAGAGATATAGGTACTCTGCGCCGGGTCCATAGCGACAACTTAACAATTCGGCGGTCACTACGGCTTTTAGACTTTCCGCAACGGGGATAGTCGTTGCGGTGATTGTTGCAGTGGGTGGTGGGAGCGGCGTGAAAGTTTCCGTTGCGGGAATGGGGGAGGCGGTGAAGGCTGGAGCGGGCGTATTTTCAGGCTTGGCAAATTCTTCAGTCGCTGGAACAGGCGCGGGCGGGGTAGCGGCGAAATTGCAAGCCAGCGAAGCGGCAATGAGGAGCGTTAGAAACGTCAAGGTTTTTTGCATGGCGGTTAATCCTTGCGATTAATCATAACCGATTGCGCGGGCGTATGAATTTCTTTTTTGCCCATGCGGGTATAATTATTTTATGAATACAAAATTTACTGCTCGTAAAGATTTGCCAAAACAAATTGCGCTTGCAATTGGGGCGGGGACGCTCCTCTTCTTTGGAATTGTTTTGACGTGGACGCTTGGCTATCAGTTAATTTATGCCGGAAGAATTTTCCCCGGCGTGAGCGTGGCGGGCGTGGATGTCTCCGGCATGACGCGGAACGACGCCGCGCAAAAATTGAGCCAGACTTTATCGTATCCGCTGACTGGGAAAATTTTATTTCGAAACAACGACAAGATGTGGGTCGCTTCGCCGGTGGAATTAGGCTTGGTTTTTGACCCAACTGCCAGCGCGCAAGCCGCGTATCAGCTTGGGCGTTCGGATGGTTTATTCGGCTCGCTGACTCGTCAGATTCAAGCGGGCGGCTTGGGGATTAATGTTCCGCCGGTGGTTATTTTTGATCAGCGCGTGGCGTATGTTTATTTACAAAATATCGCCGCGCAAATTGATCAGCCGGTGGTGGAAGCGGCTTTGCATCTTGAAGGCACGAATGTCGTCTCGCAGGCTGGGCAAATGGGCAGACTCTTGAATTTGGACGCGACTTTGATTTATCTCGGCGGGCAACTGCAAACCTTTCGAGATGGCGAAGTGCAGTTGGTTGTAGCGGAAGCGGCGCCGAAGTTGTTGGATGTCTCTTCTCAGGCGGATGCCGCCAGACGGATTTTGAGTCAGCCGCTGGTATTAACTTTGCCCAACTCCGGCGCGGGCGATCCGGGTCCGTGGACGTTTGACGTTCCGGTGGTGGCGAACATGCTTGGCGTGAATGTCGTCGAGAATGGCGGTCAATATCAACTTCAGGTAGGCTTGGATCCCAATGCGCTTCGTTCCGCTTTGAACGACCTCAAACCCTTTGTGGATCGTCTGCCTGAAAATGCGCGTTTTGTGTTCAACGATCAAAGCGGTGTGATTGAGCCGATCTCGGCTTCTAAAGTGGGGCGCGTGATGGACGTGGAAGCCAGCATTCGCACGATCAACGAAGCCCTTTTGCGCGGCGAACATACCGTTCAATTAGCCGTGAACGAGCAACAGCCCGCCGTAGCGGATACCGCTACCAACGCTGATTTGGGAATTAAAGAATTGATCGCTTCGCAAACTACTTACTTCTATGGCTCCAGCGGCGAACGGATTCAGAATATCGAAACCGCCGCTTCCCGCTATCATGGTTTGCTGGTCGCCCCGGGCGAGACGTTTTCAATGGGCGATTACCTCGGCGACGTGAGTCTTGAGAACGGCTTTGCCGAGGCGTTGATCATTTACGGCGGCAGAACTATCAAAGGCGTGGGCGGCGGCGTTTGTCAGGTTAGCACCACTTTATTTAGAACTGTTTTCTTTGCCGGCTTCCCAATTGCGGAGAGATACCCGCACGCTTACCGCGTTTCTTATTATGAGATGAACGCCAGCGGACATGTAGACCCAACGATGGCGGGGCTGGACGCGACAGTCTATTTCCCGCTTGTAGATTTTAAGTTTGTCAACGATACGCCCTATTGGCTGTTGATGGAAACTTATGTGGACGTCAGCGCTAGAACCATCACTTGGAAAATCTATTCCACTTCAGACGGCAGAACGGTGGATTGGGAAACTACCGGCGTCACCAACACTGTCCCTGCGCCGCCGCCTTTGTTTGAAGAAAACCCAGAATTGAAAGCGGGTCAAATTAAACAAGTGGATTATGCCGCCAACGGCGCGGATGTGACCGTGACGCGCACGGTCTATCGCAACGGCGGCGTGTATTTTACGGATACGATTCAAACTCACTACGAACCCTGGCACGCAATTTGTCAATACGGACCCGATACGGAAGATCCGGAGAAAGCCGCAAAGCGCAAAAATCTTTGTCTTTCTCCCAATGTCTAGCATGGTAGAATGAATCAATTCATTAAGGAGAAATAATGGTTAGCGCAGAACTACTTGAAGTTTTAAGATGCCCAAATTGCGTGCGTGAAAAAGAAGGCTTGCTCGTCTTGCATAAAGACGCTTGGCTGATTTGTCAGGAGTGCAAGCGTAAATATCCGATTGTGGACGATATTCCCGTAATGTTAATTGACGAAGGCGATAAGTGGGTGAATACCGCGCAGAATGCTCTTCCGATTCCGCCGCCTGCAAAATAAACCAGCGTGCCAACCCTGCAAGACTTATTCGGCGAATTAACCGGCGGCGACGATCAACGCGCCGAAAAAGCGGTTCAGCCCATTGTGGATTTTGGAGAAGCGGCTCTGCCTGAACTCTTGAAATTGACTCGCTCGGCTGTTGAAGATGAACGCTGGTGGGCGGTGCGGGTTTTAGGCGCTTCGCCCCATACGCGGACTGCAGACCTGCTCCCGCTCCTCGAAGACTCAGCGCCGCAAGTGCGCGCCGCCGCCGCCTTCGCCCTCGGCGCACATGCGGATCAAGAATCTATTGCCGCGCTGGTCAACGCCCTAGCGGACGAGGATTCTCTGACGGCGGGTTTGGCAGGCAATGCTTTAGCGAAGATCGGAAGCTCGGCGGTGTTGAGTCTGCTAAAGATTAAGCAAGAAGCGCCTTTGCGCGTTCGCATTTTAGCCTTGCGCGCTTTGGCAGAAATCAAAGATTATCGCGCCGTTTCGCTGTTTATGAAATCCCTGAGCGCAGAATCAACCGTCTTACAATACTGGGCAGAGATTGGCTTGGAACGATTAGGGTTGGATATGGTATATATTAAGCCTTGAGGAATAGTGGATGAAAAATTTTGAATTCTTGAAAAAAATCAAACTTCCTGACTTTCGGAAACTAAGCATAGGTCAGATCATCTTTTGGGTGGTGGCGCTTGCGCTGGCGGTGTTTGCATTTGTCTTTGTGCGCGGCTTAACCGATTGCTGGGATATCACGCAACTGCCTGGCCGTCAGCTTGCCGATTGCAAGGGCGCGTCTAACGTTGTGACGGATTACACCCCAAAGCCCGGCGAAACTGTCATCGCTCCGCCTGCCACGCCCGTAGCGGAAGCGCCCGCTTTAGAATTACCGCCCGCTTGGGACGGCGCGAGTCGCATTAACATCCTATTCATTGGCATTGACGCGCGCGACGTGGGACAGGATGGTCCCCCGCGCTCCGATACTTTGATGTTGCTGACGATTGATCCGGTGAGCAAAACGGCTGGGATGCTCTCTATTCCGCGCGATATGTGGGTGAATATTCCCGGCTTTGGGTATAGCCGTATCAACACGGCTTATTCCAGCGGCGAAGGCAGTAAACTCCCCGGCGGCGGGCCCGGCTTGGCGATGAAAACCGTTTCGCAATTTTTAGGCGTGCCGGTGGATTATTACGCGCAAGTAGATTTTGACGTTTTTACGATATTGGTTGACCATATTATCGGCAGATTTGGCTGTATTGAAGTCTTCCCAAATGAAGATATGATTCTAGACCCGATTGGCTCTGGCACCGATCACATGCGCCTGACCACCGGCGGCGGTAGAAATTTATGTCAGGGTTGGAAGGTCTTGGCGTATGCCCGTAACCGCCACACCTCCGGCGGCGATTTTGACCGCGCCGCTCGCCAGCAAGAAGTCATTTTGGCGTTACAGAAAAAAATATTCGATCCGGCGGCTTTCCCCGTTTTGATTAAGGACGCCCCCGCCTTGTATGACGAACTTTCTTCCGGCATTCATACGAATATGTCCTTTCAAGACGCAATCAAATTGGCGATTCTCGCCAAGGATATCAACCCTTCTAGCATTAAGAAGGGCGTAATTGATACGACAATGATCACGTTTGATAATGTCGTTTTAGGCGGACAACCCGCCAGCATTATG
The DNA here is from genome assembly GCA_020847355.1 of Anaerolineales bacterium. Lineage (GTDB taxonomy): Bacteria > Chloroflexota > Anaerolineae > Anaerolineales > Villigracilaceae > Villigracilis. Next base: position 13,289 of record JADLCG010000247.1, read on the forward strand.
AAGCCGATTTCAGATAAAATTCGCGTCTTGCGCGATGAAATCTTTACTACTTCCGGTCCTACCAGCCCAATCGCCCAAGGCGATCCAGCGACATTAATGCGTACTGAAGAAGCCAGAGTGCGCGTTTTAGACGGGACCTTCACTCCGGGTATGGATCAACGCGCCGGAGCATTCTTCCAATCCCAGGGCGTGAGCGTCACGGAAATTGGCACGGCTACCGAAGCATATAGCCAAACTGTGGTTATTGTTTATGGGCCTAAGCTATACACGTTACGATATTTGCAAAGCCTCGGCATCAGCAATAGCCAAATCCGCTTTAGCCCAGACCCCGCCTCGACGGTGGATATTGAAATTCGCGTCGGTTCGGATTTAGCGGGCTCAATCCCATAAGCCAAAATAAAACTCCCATCCAATGGATGGGAGTTTTATTTTATCCGGTGAGCGTGCCTCGTACCCAATCGCCAATCAGCCAATATTTGAAGTCTTGGCCCTGATTGGTTTGAATGCCTCCATATACGCCATAAACAAGCGCCCCCAATGGCAGGAAGCTAAAAATACAAGCGAAAGGTATGCAAAGTATACCGATCAATACGGCGCTCAATACGCCGCTCAACACCCAGGCGAAACTGACTAGAAAACTCCCGCCAACCCACCAAACTAGCTGAAAAATGAAAGCCTGCCACGCTTGGTAAGCCACATAGCGCGAACGTTCTTTATAGACCAAATAAATTACCAACGGAACGACAGGTCCCAGCAGGCCCGTAGCTAAATTAACCAACACGCCGAGATGAGCCAGCATTGCCCATTGCCGTTCTTCGGCAGGGGTTAATGGCGGTAAAGGCGCTGGCGCAGATTGAAATTGTTCGCTCATAGATCATCCTTTTGCTAACAAAAAAGACTCGCGGATTTCGCGAGTCTTTTCACTGTAACTAAAACTACGCCCAACCCTGATTTTTCACAAAATCGGAAATGATCGGGATATTGACGGATTGACCTTGATAGGCAAGGTAGCCGCAATATAATTGATAGAACCAAAACAAAATGCCGATACAAAACGAAGCGGTAATAACAGTGATAATGCCAAGAACCAAAGCTTGCGCGTTATGAGCTTTGATATATGGGCGATTCTTTTTATCGTCCATCAACATCAGGACAATCGGGATGAGCGGCGAAAATACATAAGCTAACGCGGCCCATAATTTATCGTCGCTGGTGGCATCTGGTGAAATTGGCGCTTGAGACATGGTTTATTCCTCCGAATAAATAAAATTGAACTGCTAATATTTTACAGCGATTTAGAGCAAAACGCAAACCTTTTGTTTCGTACTTTGGTACTGCGGCGCTGGGCATTGAGTTACGCAGTACTGCAAGATTCAGCTTGCATTTTCGGGCAACATAAATATTGGGGTACGAATAAAGCGCTTAAGGCGAGTTGATAAGCAGATTAACCGCCGAATCTAAATTCCTCACTTCCAGATTTATCGCTTTTAAGTTATCCTCTCGCCAATGCAACCGAACCTTTTCGCTCCCGCCTATTTGACCGTCTCGCAGTTGACCTTCCACATCCGCAAGCGTTTGGAAGACGACCCAACTTTGCGCGATGTGTGGGTGGAAGGCGAAATTTCCAACTTAGCCAAGCCAAATTCTGGGCATATTTACTTCACGCTCAAAGATAAAAACGCGGCGCTGCGTTGTGTGATCTGGAAGACGGATGCCAGCCGCTTGCGCGTCAACTTGCAGGATGGGTTGGCGGTGGAAGCGCATGGCAAAATCGCCGTCTATGAACCGCAGGGACAATATCAGCTTGTCGTTAATCTGCTCCAGCCCAAAGGCGAAGGCGCGTTATATCAGGAATTTCTGCGGCTCAAAGCGGCGCTGGAAGCGGAAGGGCTATTTGACCCTGAAAGAAAACGCCCAATTCCAGAACTCCCCAAAATAATTGGCATCGTCACCTCGCAAACTGGCGCGGCTCTGCGCGATATGCTCAATACGCTTCGTCGCCGCTTGCCGCTTGTTAAAGCGCTTCTCGCGCCTGCTCCCGTGCAAGGCGTAGAAGCGCCGCCCGCTTTAGTTGAAGCCTTACACAAGTTGAATCAACAAAACCCAGATGTGATTCTATTGGCGCGCGGCGGCGGCTCCATTGAAGATTTGTGGGCGTTCAACGATGAAAGAGTCGTCCGCGCAGTTGCCGCTTCCAATGCGCCGATCATTTCCGGCGTAGGGCATGAGACGGATTTCACGCTGTGCGATTTTGCCGCCGATTTACGCGCTCCCACGCCAACCGCCGCCGCCGAACTTGCGACGCAAACTACCCTTGACGATTTACAAGCGCAGGTGACGCATTTCACTGCGCGCCTCAACGCCCGGACCTTAGACCTGCTTGCTGAACAAAAAGTCTGGCTCGCCGCCCTAGCCGCGCGCTTGAAATATAGTTCGCCCGAACGCCGCATTCAAACTGAAAACCAAAATTTAGACGGACTTTCACGCCGCGCATTTTCAGCCTTGAGACATCGCATCCAACTGCATTCTGCAAACGTAGATGGAATATCGAAACGCCTGCAAGCCTTAAACCCGGCGAGCGTTTTGGCGCGCGGGTATGCTATCATCACCAGCTTGGAAAATGGTCAGGTGATTTCAAAAGTCGCGCAGGCGAAAGGCGCGCTGAAGGCGCGGGTCAGCGACGGCGAATTTGAAATTCGATCTACATCATAAAGCGTTGGAGTCTTTTATGGCAAAAACAAAATTGACTGAAAAAGCAATCGAAGCGTTATCGTATGAAGAAGCCTCTGCCGAACTGGAAAGCATTGTCGGCGCTTTAGAAGAAGGGCAGAACATGCTCGAAGATGCGTTAAAACTTTTTGAGCGCGGACAAGCTCTGGCGGCGCATTGTGGCGCTTTGCTTGAGTCCGCTCAACTAAAAGTGCAAAAGCTGAGCGGAGAATCGTTAATTCCCTTTGAGGCAGACGTTGAATGAACCTTGCGCTGATTCTTGAAAATAAAGTTTTAATCGCAGTCCTGACCGCGTGGTTGCTTGCGCAAGTCTTGAAAATCCCCACGGAATATTTGCGCTCGCGGCGTTGGATGTGGGCGATGTTTTTTGCCGCTGGCGGGATGCCCTCCTCGCATTCGGCGCTGATGGTTTCCGGCACGTTGGCGGTGGGCTTATATCATGGCTTTGATAACCCGCTTTTTGCGATTGCGGTAGGGATTACGATGATCATCGCCCATGATGCCGCGGGCGTGCGCCGACAAGCCGGGATGCAAGCCGAGCGGATTAACGTCCTGTTTGAAGAACTGCTCAAAGGGCATATTTGGGACGAAAACGACCTCAAAGAAGTGATTGGACATACGCCCCTGGAAGTGGTTGGCGGCGTGCTCTTAGGGTTAACTGTCGCGTTTGTTCAGTGGAAGTTGTGGCCCTGAAGGCTACCTTTTCAACCTCTGCGTCACGCGGGCGACTAGATACGTCACCTCTGGCACGCGGAAGATGAACAAGGCAATTCCATAAATTCCGCCGCCGAGCAAAACGCCCAATGGAACTAAAATCCAAAGGCTCAAGCCTGCGCTCAAGCGAAGCCAGATAGCCAGCGCCGCGCCCATTAAAACTGCGGCAGTTCCGCTGGGGATGACTCCTTGCAAAATAAATTTACCTTCAATTCCATGTAATCTTTTACGCATGAAAATGAACAACGCAGTCGCTTCCAAAGCAGTCGCTAGCGAATTTGCCAACGCCAGCCCGCCATGCGGCATCCAGCCAATGGACGCGAACCATCTCGAAAATAAAACGCTCAAGAGGACGTTCAAACTCATCGCCAAAACGCCAATGAAAACCGGCGTTTTGGTATCGTGCTGAGCGTAGAATGCGCGCGTTAAAATCTCCATCACCGAATGACCGACAATCCCAAGCGCGTACCAAAGCAATGCCCAAGCGGTGAGTTGAACGCCGTGCGCGTCGAACTTCCCGCGCTCAAAAAGAAAAGCGACCAACGGCTCGCGCAATAAAATTAATCCCACGCTTGCCGGAAGCGCCATCAACAAAATGCCGCGCAGAGAAGAAGCCAACGCCGAGCGCATTGCGTCTTTTTGATTTAACGCATGTTGAGCGGAAAAAGTCGGCATAGCCGCAATCGCCACAGATTGCGCAATCGCGGCTTGCGCCATGATCATCAATGTAAAGCCGTAACTTAATCCGGTTAAACTGCCGTTCGCCATTTCCGAAGCCAAATTCGCGTTGACCCAGAAATTCAACTGCACAACGGCTGTCCCTAGCAGGCGTGGACCCATCAGCAAAATCACTTGGCGGGCGTTCGCGTCTCCGCCGCCGAGCTTTTCCCAAACCCAAGCAAATAAATTTGGCGCGCCCGAAAATTTTTGTTTGGGCAGTCCCGCCGGAATAATTTTTATCAAGCTTGGAACTTGCACGAATAAATATAAAGCCGACCCAAGCGCCACGCCCCAAGCCAAGCCGTAAATGCCCATAAACGGGGCGAGAACCACCGCGCCAAAAATAATCCCCAATTGATAGAGCGCCGGCGTTAATGCCGGAATTAAAAAGATTTGATGCGCGTTCAAAATGCCGACGATCAAACCGCCCAGCCCAAATAAAATTGCAGAGAGCAATTGAATACGCAATAACGCGACGGTTAAAGTAAAAAGTTCGGGGTTGGCGGAAAAGCCGGGAGCGAGGGCGAAGCGCACAACTTGCGGCGCAAAAATTGCAATTAACGCCGCCAACAGGCTCAAGGTCAGCGTGACCGCATTGGCAATCGCTTCAGCCAGCCGCCAAGCCGCTTCTTTTTCCGCTTTGGCGAGCAATCCCGTAAATGTCGGAATAAAAGCCGAACCCAACGCTCCGCCGGCAATCAATAAAAATAAAGTTTCGCTGACGCGATTTGCCGCAACGAACGCATCCAACTCCGCGGTAGCGCCAAAAGTCCGCGCCACTATAATCCCGCGCGCCAAGCCGGCAATTTGCCCCAGCGCCATCGCGATCATCACCGTGCCAGCCGCGCGCGCAATTTGTTGATTTGCATTTGATTCGGTCATAGAGTGGCGGATTATAATGCGTTCGGAGATTCTATGAAAAAAATATGGATGACATTACTCGCGCTGGCAAGCCTGACTCTAGCTTGTGATTTAAGCGCCTCAACGGCTACGCCCCTTTCCCCGCTGATCATTGATTCGGAACCCGTTCAAACCCCCGCCACGCTGACTGAGATTCGACTGCCCGCCGGATATGGCGCAACCAGTTCTTGGTTTGAATTATATTTCACCGACCCAACCAGTTCTTTAGCCTTGCAAAAAACCGGCGGACCAGACGGCCCGTTCGCCGCCGCGCTGGATTCGGCGAAGCTAAGTATAGATATGGCGATTTATAGTTTAAGTTTGAACAGCGTGCGCGATGCCTTACTGCGCGCGCAAAATCGCGGCGTGCGCGTGCGCCTGGTGATGGAAAGCGATAACTTAGAACGCGCCGACCCGCAAAGATTGAAAGACGCCGGCATTCCAATTTTAGGAGATCGCCGCGAAGGTTTAATGCACAATAAATTTACGGTGATTGATAACGCCGAAGTGTGGATCGGCTCGATGAATTACACCGATTCGGGAACATACGAAGATAACAACGACTTGATCCGGATTCGTTCGGTGAAATTAGCCGAAGACTATACAAAAGAATTTGAAGAAATGTTCACCGACGATAAATTCGGCGATGACGTTGTGGCGGAAACGCCCAATCCGCGTGTGACGATTGACGGCACGCCGATAGACGTTTACTTCTCTCCCGACGATCACGCGCAGGCGAGTCTTTTAGAGTTGATTGAAAACGCCAAACACAGCGTTTACTTTATGGCATTCTCCTTCACTTCGGATGAAATCGGCGACGCCATTCGCGCGCGCGCCGCGGCGGGCGTCGCGGTCAAAGGCGTGATGGAAGATGAGCAGATTAATTCAAACGCTGGCACGGAGTTTGACGGCTTTCAACACGCCGGGCTGGATGTGAAGCGCGATGGCAACCCAGGTCAGATGCACCATAAAGCCATGATCATTGACGAAAGCATTGTGGTCTTTGGTTCTTATAACTTTACAAATAGCGCCGAAATGCGTAACGATGAAAATATGCTGGTGATCTACAACACGGATTTGGCTCAAGAATTTCTGAAAGAGTTTGCGCGTATATACGCGCAAGCGCAATAGATTGCTTCTGTCAGCCCGCTTTCTAATTTGAGGGAGCGCTAATTCTTCCCTGCTCAAGCCGCCGTCCTCGGCGGCGGGGACGCCGCCTTGAGCGATGGTTTGTAAAATTTATTTCGACCGACTACTTTACAAAGAACACGGAGAAACCCTTCTGAAATCTCTCTGTGGTAAAAGGCTCTTTAGTCCATTCCTTTAGACACTTCCTAATTTGACAAGGCTCGCATTCTTTGCTAAACTTCAATTTGTCAGACAACTATACAATTAATGATGGAAATTGATGCTTATCTGCCATGTCCACCCTTCTTATTAAAAACGCACACATCGTCACTATGGACGACCGCCAAAAAGAAATTCCAAACGGTGGTCTTTTCATTCGGCGCGGACTGATTCAAAAAGTTGGGGAGATGCGCGAACTTCCCGAAACTGCCGATGAAGTTCTCGATTTACAAGGTCATGTCGTTTTGCCCGGCTTGGTCAATACGCACCATCATTTTTATCAAACCCTCACGCGCGCCGTCCCTGCCGCGCAAGACGCAAACCTCTTCAATTGGTTGAAAACGCTATATCCAATTTGGGCAAAGCTTCAGCCTGAAGATATTTTCACTTCGACGCAGACCGCCTTAGCGGAATTGGCTTTATCTGGATGCACCACCGCCTCCGATCATCTCTATCTTTATCCAAACGGCTCAAAGTTGGACGATGAAATTGCCGCCGCGCTGGAAATTGGAGTGCGGCTACAAGCCTCGCGCGGCTCGATGAGTCTCGGCGAATCTCAAGGCGGTTTGCCGCCCGATTCAGTGGTGGATAGCGAAGACGCTATCCTCAAAGATTCACAACGCCTGATCGAAAAATATCACGATGCCAAACCCGGCGCGATGACTCAAATTGTGCTAGCGCCTTGCTCGCCGTTTTCAGTCACCACTGATCTAATGAAACAATCCGCCAAATTGGCGCGTAGTTATGGCGTACATTTGCATACGCATCTCGCCGAGACTGAAGATGAAGAACAATTTTGTTTGCAGAAATTTGGTCACAGACCCGTAGGCTATATGCAAGCGGTAGATTGGGTGGGCGATGACGTTTGGTTTGCTCATGCCGTGTATGTCAATGACGAAGAGATAAAAGTCTTTGCCAAGCATAACTGCGGCGTGGCGCATTGCCCAACCTCTAACATGCGGCTCGCTTCTGGCATTGCGCCAATCAAAGAATATAGAAAAGCGGGCATGCATGTCGGCTTGGGCGTGGATGGTTCGGCTTCAAATGACGGCTCGCATTTATTAGCGGAAGTTCGGAATGCCATGCTGGTTTCACGAGTCAAAGAAGGGGTTACAGGTTATTCATTATCTAACGACCCAACTCGCAAATTGATGACTGCCCGCGAAGCCTTATATCTAGGCACGCGCGGCGGCGCGGCCGTGCTAGGAAGAAATGACATCGGCTCTTTAGAAGCGGGAAAATGCGCCGACTTCTTCGCCGTGAATCTAAATCAACTGGGCTTTGCTGGTATGCACGATCCCGTTTCTGCGATTGTTTTTGGTCAACCTGTGCGCGTGGATTACACCGTAGTCAATGGAAAGTTTGTCGTCAAAGGCGGTCAATTAGTGACCGTAGATGAACGTAAGATCGTTGAACGTCATAACAAAGCGGCGCAGAGATTGCTGAGTTGAGAAGATATAAGCTATGCTCAATTTTTTTCTCGGAATATTTCTCGGTTGGCCCGCCATTCTCACATCCGTGATTTTAGCGGGAGCGGGCTTATTTCGTAGAGATTTTCGTTTTCTCGTGATCGCCGCTATTCTTGCCGTCCCGTTTTCTTGGATGTTGAGCGGATTTCCGTACATCCAGTCGCCCGTGTTTTTATTGCCAGCCATCCCTTTTCTCTCCGCCTACTTTATGCACCGCGATCGTGAAATGCTCGCTTGGATTTTTGCAGTTCCATATTTCTTAATGATTTGGCTATTGTTCAACGTAATCCAAACAGTCTAAATTCTGATTGAGAGAGTAACGCTTATGACCGCTTCCGCCAAACTTACGCAATCTTTAATTGACGTTGCTATGGGGCGCGCCCATGCCGACCTTGTGATCCGAAATGGCAAATGGGTGAGCGTGCAATCTGGAGAAATTATTCCCAA
>JADLCG010000248.1 GCA_020847355.1 Anaerolineales bacterium
GCTACCCGCTGGTTTAGCTTTTACTTTTTTTACGGTTTCCGAAACTCGGTTGCCGCTGGTGGCGCTTAAGTAGACAGAAAATAAACTGGATGCAAAAAGAGCGAGACCGAGACGGTCTCGCTCTTTTTTATTATCCGTTCAGAGGAGTTGATCAATGGCAATTCGTGGAGTGCGCGGCGCGATCACTGTTTCGGCAGACGAACCAAATTTGATTTTGGAGGCGACGCGGGAATTACTAGAAGCAATTTTGCAGGCAAATTTTGGTATGCAACCTGAAGATGTGGGCAGCGCTTTATTCACCGTGACGGACGACCTCGCCTCTACCTTCCCCGCGCAGGCGGCGCGTCAAATGGGCTGGAATCTCGTCCCGATGATGTGCGCCCGAGAAATCCCCGTGCCTGGCAGTTTGCCCAGAGCGATCCGTGTATTGTTGTATTGGAATACGCAAACGCCACAGCATGAGATTACGCATGTTTACTTGCGCGAAGCCGTCAAACTTAGACCAGACCTAGCCTCCGCTCAGTGAAGCAGTAGATGATAAGGAGAAATCACCAATGATGATCATAATGAAAGCCAACGCCACGCCGCAACAAGTGGAAGCCGTGATTGAACAGGTCAAACTTGCTGGTTTGAATGTGCATCTTTCGCAAGGGGTAGAAGCCACCATCATCGGCGCAGTCGGCGAAACGCATAACGTCCCAATGGAAAGGTTTGAACGACTCGACGGCGTAAATTTGGTTCAGCGCATCACCCAGCCGTATAAATTAGCCTCGCGCCAATTTCACCCTGAAGATTCAGTGATTTCATTAGATGGACTTTCGATTGGCGGAAATGAAATCGCCGTCATCGCGGGACCATGCTCGGTGGAGAGTCGTTCGCAGATTTTGGAAACTGCTCAAGCGGTGAAAGAGGCGGGCGCTTCCGCTTTGCGTGGGGGAGTGTTCAAGCCGCGCACGTCGCCTTATTCATTTCAAGGCTTGGGCGAAGAAGGCTTGGAGTTATTAGCCGAAGCGCGCGAGTTGACGGGCTTGCCCATCGTGGTTGAGATTATGTCGCAAGTGCAAGTAGACGTTATGGTCAAATATGTGGACGTTTTGCAAGTGGGCGCGCGCAATATGCAAAACTTCAACTTATTGCGCGCCATTGGCGCAACGCGCACGGCAGTTTTATTAAAGCGCGGACTTTCCGCTACGGTTGAAGAATTATTGATGTCGGCGGAATATATTTTAGCGGGCGGAAATACGCGCGTTATGTTATGCGAGCGCGGCATCCGCACGTTTGAAACTTCCACCAGAAACACAACCGATATTAACGCCATCCCTGTTTTGAAGAATACAACCCACTTACCAGTTATCTTAGATCCAAGCCACTCCACAGGTCATGCAAATTATGTTGCCGCAATTGCGCGCGCTGGCATTGCCGCCGGCGCCGACGGCTTGATTATCGAAGTGCATCCCGATCCCGCCAAAGCAGTTTCAGACGGCAAGCAATCGCTCAAGCCCGAACAGTTTGCGGAGATGGTGTACCAAACCGGACAGATCGCTCAAATTATGGGAAGAAGGCTCGCCACTTCACGCGATTTTCAACTTGTGAAGAACGGCTGGGCATAAAAATAAAAAATATAAAACCAAAAGGAAAAAATATTATGATGATCATCATGCGCCCCGGCGCGCCCAAAGAACAAATTGACGCAGTCATTGCCGAAATCGAAAGACAAAATTTATCCTCCCATCCAATTTTTGGCGTGGAACAAACCATCATCGGCGCAGTCGGCGATGGACATTATGTCGCGCAGGAAGTTTTTGAAGCCCTGCCCGGCGTGCTTTCCGTCCAAAGAATTTCACAGCCTTACAAACTTGCTTCGCGTCAATTTCACGAACAAGATTCCGTCTTTCAATTCAACGGCTTCTCAGTTGGCGCAAATGAACTCCCCATTATCGCGGGTCCCTGTTCCATTGAATCGCGCGAACAAATTTTAGGCATTGCTCAAGCCGTCAAAGAAGCGGGCGCCAACGCTTTGCGCGGCGGCGTGTTCAAACCGCGCACTTCGCCTTATGCCTTTCAAGGTCTCGGTCAAGAAGGGCTCGAATATATGGCGGAAGCCCGCGAACTGACTGGCTTGCCCATCGTAGTAGAAGTGATGGCGGTTTCGCAAATCAAAATGATGGAAAAATATGTGGACGTTTTCCAAATCGGCGCGCGCAATATGCAAAATTTTAATCTACTCCGCGCCATTGGCGAAACCCGCACGCCAGTTTTATTCAAACGCGGCATGTCTGCCACCATCGAAGAAATGCTGATGGCAAGCGAATACATCCTCTGCGGCGGTAACACACAAGTCATTTTATGCGAGCGCGGCATCCGCACCTTTGAAACTGCCACGCGCAACACAACTGATATCAACGCCATCCCCGTGCTCAAAAAATTGACGCACCTACCCGTCATTATTGACCCCAGCCATTCTACTGGCGATTCTGGCTATGTCTCTGCCATTGCCAAAGCGGGCGTCGCCGCTGGCGCCGATGGCGTAATTGTCGAAGTCCATCACGATCCCGCCCGCGCTTTCTCCGATGGCAAGCAATCGCTCACGCCTGAGGTCTTTGCCAAAATGGTGAAGCAAGTCAAAGCGGTGGCAGAAGCGGTGGATCGCACTTTGGTTCCGCAACATGAGCGAGTCTAGTTTTAAATTAGCTGAGTCAAAAATTGCTATTGTTGGATTAGGTTTGATGGGCGGCTCGTTAGCGTTGGGATTAAAAGGAAAATGTGCGGCATTATATGGCATTGACCCGCATCTTCCCACGCTCGAGCTTGCCCTTTCCCAGCAAATTGTAGATTACGCTGAAAGCGACTCTGCCAAACTTTTGCCCGAAGCGGATCTGCTAATTTTAGCCGCGCCAGTCCCCGCCATTTTGACGGCGCTTGAAGAATTGCCTGCGCTCATGCCTAAACCCTGCATCGTCATGGATTTAGGTTCCACCAAAGCGTGCATCGTGCAAGCCATGTCCATGCTCCCTGAGCGCTTTGACGTAATCGGCGCGCATCCCATTTGCGGCAAAGAAAAATTATCGCTTGCCAACGCGGAGCGAACGCTCTACTATGCCGCGCCTTTTTTGCTCACGCCTCTAGAACGGACTTCGCCCCGCGCCTTATCTGCCGCGCTTCAAATCATCCAAACTCTGGGCGCAAAACAAAAAATATTAGACCCATACGAACACGATCAAATTCTCGCCGCCACCAGCCACTTGCCTTTTTTACTCTCTTCCGCGCTCACGCTTGCCACTCCCGAAGACCTCGCTTCATTTGCAGGACCAGGCTTCAAATCCACCAGCCGTTTAGCGGGCACATCCGCTTCTATGATGTTAGGCGTGTTACATACGAATCGTGAGAATGTTTTGAATTCATTACACAGATTACAAAGCCAACTCAATGAAATTGAATCTTCGCTTTCCTCGAATGATTTTTCGAAGCTTGAATCTCTTTTGAGTCAAGCGCAAGATAAATATCAAAGATTTACAAACTAAAATATATAAGAAAATAGGTAAACAAGTAGGCAGATACACAAGTCCGCTTATGTCCGTGAATCCGTTACAAAGTCCGTTTATGAAAATTACACCAATTTCACATCCCCTCAACGCCACTGTCCGCGTGCCTGGCTCCAAATCGCTCACCAATCGCGCCTTGCTGATTGCTTCCCTCGCCAATGGAACGACCAAACTAACCAACGCCTTATTCTCCGATGATTCCAAATACTTCGCCCAAGCCTTGCAGACTCTCGGCTTTGACGTGAAATTAAATGAGGCAAAGCATGAGATGACAGTCGTTGGCTTAGGCGGAAAAATTCCTGCCAGCAAAGCGGAGTTATTCATTGGCAATGCTGGCACCGCCGCGAGATTCTTATCCGCCTTTCTGACTTTAGGAAACGGCGAATATATTCTGGATGGCGAACCGCGTATGCGCGAACGCCCCATTGGAGATTTGGTTGATTCATTAAAACAATTGGGAGTAGATATTGAATCAAAGAATAATTGTCCGCCTGTAAAAATTTCCGCAAAGGGCTTACAAGGCGGCAAAACCAAGATCAAAGGCGATATTTCATCTCAGTTTCTATCCGCGTTATTAATGGTCGCTCCGTATGCTCAAAATGAAATTGAAATAGAACTCATCAGTGAACTGAATTCCAAACCGTATGTAGATATGACTATCGCAGTGATGAAAGAATTTGGCGTTGAAACCCAAAGAGAAGGTTATTCACGCTTCAAAATCCCAATTACTACTTACCAATTACCTAATCTCCAATCTCCAATCTCTACTTACCCAATCGAGTCCGATGCCTCCGCCGCCTCCTATTTCTTCGCCGCCCCTGCGATTTGCGGCGGAACGGTTACAGTGGAAAATATCTCGCGCAAATCTCTGCAAGGCGATATCAAATTTTTAGACGTATTAACTCAAATGGGTTGCACAGTGACCGAAACTGATAACTGCATACTGATTACTAGAATGACTGAACTTCGTGGCATTGACATAGACATGCGCGACATCCCCGATACCGCGCAAACTCTCGCCGCCATCGCCCCCTTTGCAAATTCGCCCACCCGAATTCGCGGCATTGCCTCCGCCCGAGTCAAAGAAACGGATCGCGTTTCCGCAACCTGTACTGAATTGAAAAGATTAGGCGTGCAAGTTGAAGAATATGAAGATGGCATGATGATTTATCCATGCAAAAATTTTCAGCCTGCCAACATTCAAACCTATAACGATCATCGTATGGCAATGGCATTTTCATTAATCGGCTTACGTTTCGCTGGCGTGACGATTGAAAACCCAACTTGTGTTTCCAAAACATTCCCCAATTATTTTGAAGTTTTGGATGAGTTGAGTAAATAAGTAAACAAGTAAATAATCCTTATGAATGTTACGCGTCACCAATTACCAGCTACCAATTACCAATTAGGCTTAATTGGCTATCCTTTAAGTCATTCTCTTTCGCCAAAGATTCATACGGCGGCTTTGAAGGCTTGTGATTTAAAAGGAGACTATTCGCTATTCCCTGTTCACCCTGAAGATAAACAAGGATTGAAAAAATTACTTGACCAAGTCCGCTCAGGCGAAATTCACGGACTCAATGTCACCATTCCGCACAAGCAAAATGTCATTGAATTTATGGATGAATTAACGCCAACGGCAAAATCCATTGGCGCGGTGAACACCATTTATTTGAAAGATAATAAACTCATTGGCGATAACACCGACGCGCACGGATTTTTAACAGACTTGAAAAAAATCATCGGGAATCAAGAAATGGAGATTCAAAATCGTAAACCTGTGCTGAGCCAAGTCGAAGCATCGGCAATTGTTCTTGGCGCAGGCGGCTCGGCGAGAGCGGTCGTTTATGCTTTATTAAATGATGGCTGGAATGTCACAATTGCATCTCGAAGAATCGAACAAGCCCAACAACTTGCAAATTCAATTACTAATCACCAGTTGCCAATTGTCAATTATCCATTATCCATTCTCCATTCTTCAGACCTTCCAACCTTCAACCTTCAACCTTTCAACCTGATTGTCAACACAACCCCCGTCGGCATGACCCCTAACATCAATGAATCTCCCTTGCCTGAGAATTTGCCATTGCCTTCCAATATTTTTATTTATGATTTAGTCTACAATCCACGCGAAAC
>JADLCG010000249.1 GCA_020847355.1 Anaerolineales bacterium
AACTCTTTGATGCGGCGATAATCGCAACCCACGTTATATTCAATATAATGATGCATCGAAAAAGAGTTATTGAAATCCAAACCAATGCTAACGATCATGGCGTTGAGTTTGTGAAACAAAGCAAAAGCGGAGTTTGGTCCGTAGGCTTCCACATCTTCGGTCTTGGAGAATTCGTCGGCGCGTTTGCCCAAAGCGGAGAAACTATAAATCGGATGCGGAGTCCGCTTGGCGTTAGGTCTGAGGCGCGCTTGTTCCGTGATCATGCCCATCTTTGAAGGCGTCTCCAACACGTCAAAATAATGCGTCTCCGTCCATGATTGAAAATTGAAAGCGGGGAATAAGACCGTGCCGTCTTTGCCGATCAATTCCTGCATCGCGTCAATCACGGTATCCACGCCGCCTTCCACGCCGCCCAAAGATTTATAGGACGTATGCACGACAAGCGTATCGCTTTCGATTTTGATTTTTGAAAACTCGTTGAGCAAATCTTTTTTAGATAACATTTTTTTCTCCAAGATTTCGATAGACATTCAACAACGCTTCGACATTCTTTTTCCAATCCGCGCGCAACTCTGCGGACCTTCTGCCTGCTCTGCCAAGCTGATGCAGTTTTTCACGCTGATTCAGCGCCGCGAGAATTTTTTCCGCAAGATGATTCGCGTCTCCATCTTTGAAGAGCCAGCCGTTTTCATTTTCAACTACCCATTCTTTGTTTGCAGGGATATCTGAAACCAAACACGGCAGTCCGCAAGCCAGCGCCTCCAGCAACGAAACGGACGAACCGTCCACATGCGAAGGCGAGATATAGAGATCGGCTTGATGATACCAGTAGGGCAAATCGTTTTGCGAGATTTGTCCGCCATAGGTTACAAAATCTTCCACGCCGCCGCGCTGAAAAATTTGACGAAGTGTAGCGCTTTGCGAGCCGCCGTTCAAAAGAATCAAGCGCACGTCATCGCGTTCTTGCGCCACTTGCACAAAAGCGCGGGCTAGCACGTCCACGCCATAACGCTCTTCCCACGAACGGTTGCAAAATAAAACAAAGCCGTCTTTTCTTTCGCCCGCTTCAGGCTTCGCTTTGAAATGTTCCAAATCCACGCCCCATGGAAAAACAATCGTCTTTTCAGGATTCATGCCATAGGCGAGGGCTTTATTTTTTGTCACGTTTGCATCGCTGGTAAAAAATGACGAGCGTTTCAAAGTGTAACGCGTCGCAAATTCCCAAATCCAGCCTTTATGCACATCGTCCATCAGGTCAAAGCCCCAAGACATGGTGAGCAATGGACGAAAGCCCGCAAGCGCGGCGATGAACGCGCAGGTTTGAATTGGGCCCGCATGAATCAAATCGGGCTTGATCTCTTTGACCAAGCGTTTGAAATCTCTGGTCAAAGAAAACAATTTGTTCCAACGAAAAGGTTCGCGCCCGCCCCGCCAGATGACCTGATTGACATTTTCAGGAATCAAACGCGATTCAACTTGTCTTTGGTTGCCTTCCAATTGAACAAAATAAACTTCGTGCCCAGCCATAGAGATGGAATTGAGGAAGCGATAATCGTGCGTGGAGTAACCGAGAGAAAAAAATAAAATTCGCATTAACGAGTGAACCATTCCGAGAGGAGATAATATAAAGCGGGGTTTTGATTGAGGAAGTTGTTTTTATCGCCCGTGAAACCGATCAGCAAGCCAAAAATTACCGTCAGCGCAGAAGCCGCGACCCACAACCAAGCAATTGCGCGCCTCAAAAGCCAGTTTGAATCTACGGCTTTGACATAATAGCCAACGAACATGGCGCTGAGGATAATTAAAGCTGGAGCAACATCTGCCAGATAGCGCATGGCGGAGTTGATAAAAATTAGCAGGATAAATAATTGAATTAGAGTGTAAGCCAGTAGCGTAAATCCGAACCATGAGAATAGATTTGCCGAATCGTTCGTTGAATTTTCAGCATCTACAAACTGCTTCCGAGAAATATCGCCATTAATGAAAAGCCAGAACAATCTAGCGAGTAACAGCGCGGCAAAGCCAATCAGCGGGACAATGAATAAAATTCCGGCGACGGGTTCGGTATAGTAATAATGCTCGGGCAAATGAATAAAAGCGGGCCACATATTCTCTTTAATCCACGGGACGGTGAAAAACGGGAATTCTGCGTTGAGGCTGGGCAGGCGAAAAAGATAAGTGAATGTATTGGGCAGAATATATTTGGGCGAGCTAATATCCGCATAATCTGCCGTGAGCGAGGGACCTGTCAACTGGTAGCGATGCCCAAACTCAAAGATGGAGCCGAAGCGGGCGTAGTTATATCCGCATAGGGCGATGGCGATCAAGCCTAACGGAAGGAATAAAGATACAAGCGCAGGCAAGGCTTTTCTAAAATTTTTATTTTGCGCGGCATAAATTTTCCAAGCGGCGATAAACGCTAAAACAATGATCGAGGGAAGTAAATTGATTCGCGTCGCGCCAGCCAAGCCCAAAGTTAAGGCTGAGGCGCTGATCCAGCGGCGGTCAAGGCTTGAGTTGCGAAATCCTAAAAATAAAAAGTAAAAGCCCGCCATCAAAAAGAATTGCCCGCCAGAGATGGAGACTTCGTAAAACGTGGGGCGCGTGAGCAACCAAATCAAGGGGACGTTGATCGCCGAGACGAAAACTCCGCTCCAAAGCGCCCAAGCGGGAAGCTGAAATTTTTTATAAATTTCATAAAGTAATAAAATTGAAAATAATGCAATACCAATGACAAACGAAAAAACAAGACCTGTATCGGTGACGGGTTTGGATGTGATCGCGGTTACGAAAACGCCAAGCGCGGCGGGCGCGGGACCCCAATATAAAAAGTATTTTCCGTCATAGTAAGTTGTATCCCATAAATATTCGAGCTCTTTGCGTTGATGATGGTCGTAAGGGTTTTCCAGTTGGGCGAGTTGGGGATTGGGTTCTTCGAGCAAATAGGTTTGGCCGTGTTGAAAGGCTTGGGTCAACTTCCAGTAGTAATCTCTGCCGGAGGGCCATTTGTCAATTCTGCCGATGGTGATGATCCAGATATAAATGCAAACAGTAAAAAAGAATAAAAGAGTTAGCAGGATATTATTTATTAAAGTATTTGCAGGCCGGGCTTTTAGCCCGACAATATTTTTATCTTCCAAGTTCGTCACGCTTTCAGCGTGACGAACAAACTTTGGCGTAAGCCAATATAACGAGCCGAATAAAATAATTGATAAACCGATAATAATTAATTGAATGCGGCGCGGACCCCAGCCCGGGTCGTTATCCAAGCCAAGTTGAAAAGCGAAGAGCGAAAGCAGAATAATGCCGATACCGCCGGCAATAATGACCAAGCGGATAAAAACTTTACGGTTCAAGTTACGCTCCTAGATCCGTCCAGCGGAGTTCTTTGCCCAGCGGCAGATCCGCCAGCGCTTTTGTGCCAATCACGTTTTGAATTTGATCGGGTTTGATCGCGCCAACTGTTGCGGGGCGAAGCACGTCAATCATATCTCTGGTGAAAACTTCGCCAGCCTTAATTTCACGCGCGGCGCGCAAGCAACGGCGTTGCACAATTTGCGTCTCTTGTTCATTTTCGGCGATGAATTTATCTGAACTGCCTAACGATCTTTCGAGCAAGCGCGTCTCTTCCACCATCTTCGCCCAGTTTTCTGGGTTCATTGCAAACTTATGGTCGGGACCTTCGCGGTCGTTGCTATCGGTGAAGTGACGTTCGATCACGCGCGCGCCTAAGGTCACTGCGCCGAGCACGGGCGCAACTGAATGCGTATGATCTGATAAGCCTAAAATCACATCGGGGAACATCGTTCCAAAAGTTTTCAACACGTTCAAATGTAAATGGTCATAATTATTTGGGCTGGCGGTGTAGTTGGTGTTGCATTGCATCAAAACGAGTTGCTTGTTAATTTTCAAAATCGCATGGACGGCTTTTTGAACTTCGCCAATATTGGACGCGCCCGTGGCAATGAAGAACGGTTTGCCTTTACTTGCCATTCTTTCTAGGGCTTCGATCCAGTCAATTTCGCCCGAACCCGCTTTATACACTTCCACATACTGATCGAGGAAATCAATCGCTTCAAAATCATAGGGCGAGGAAAAATAATCAATGCCTACTTCGTTACACTCTTCCACCAAAGTCATTGACCAATCAAATGGAATGGACGCGCCTTTGTACACTTCAAACACGGATTTCTTCCAACTGGCTTGATGACTCACCTGTCCGCCGCTCATGGCTTTGAAACCATAATCGGAGACGATCTTCGGCGCGTCAAAATTTTGAAATTTGGCGGC
>JADLCG010000250.1 GCA_020847355.1 Anaerolineales bacterium
GCCTTTGAGGGTGAGGAGTTGGGAAGCGGAGTGAATTAGCATGAGCGAATTAAACCACAGAAAGTTAGCGAGACGTTACGAATTTGTCAAGAGGTTTTTTGGCAGGCTTACATAATTGTATAGTTGGGAATAATTACTACAGTGTAGAATGAGATTGGTTGATAAATTTTTCAAAGAAAGGAGGTATTTGCCATGTTGTTTGCAGTTCAAGAAAGAGGTCAAGGGCTGGTTGAATATGCATTAATCCTGGTTCTGGTTGCCGTGGTTGTGATTGCCGCGCTAACCATTCTGGGACCGAAAATCGGGTCAATTTTTAGCAGTGTTAATAATTCACTGTAAGCTGACTCGCGGTTTGCATCCTTGTAAGCCTAACATAAGTGTTAGGGAATCGGGCGCTCGAGGTCTTGCAAAATAATAGAGAGCGCGTAAAATAATAGAAATTCTGCGATAGAAATTTGCGGAAAATTTTCAAAGAAAGGAGAAAAAGATCATGTTGTTTGCCCCTAAAGAAAAAGGACAAGGCTTGGTTGAATACGCATTAATTCTTGTTTTAGTTGCTATTGTTGTTATCGCCGCGTTGACCATCCTCGGACCTAAGATCGGCTCTGTGTTCTCCACCATCAATAGCTCCCTCTAAGATCGGGCAGGCTATGAGAATGAAGAGACTTTCATTCTTGTAAGACTAACATAAATGTTAGGTAAAGTAAATTTTAGGGCTTGAAAAATAGCCTAGATTGTGTAAAATGAGAGAAATCCTGCAATTTCGCAGGAAATACTAAGAAAGGAGAAATATCCCATGTTATTCGCCCCCAAGGAAAAAGGACAAGGTTTAGTTGAATACGCTTTGATTCTCGTTTTGGTTGCTATCGTTGTTATTGCCGCTTTGACCATTCTCGGCCCCAAAATCGGATCTGTATTCTCCACCATCAACAGCTCCCTCTAATTCTTAATTGAATTGATAAAAAGTTCCCGCCTGCAAAGGTGGGAACTTTTTATTTATATATCTTATTTTGTGAAGACGATAGAATTTTCGTCCTGATATACAGAATGCCAGTTGGGGGAGTTTTGCGCCGCTAAAATGAGGGCGGGCTGATCCTTGGGCGAGAGCAGGAGCGTGTGGACTTGATACGCGGCTAATTTTTCTTCCCAGCCGGGGCGGGCGGCGCTGATGGAAGCGTACTCATCCCATAAAGACAGCGGGTAGAGCTCGGTATCAAAGCGTAAATCTATGAAGACGGGATACTCAGGCTGTCCGGCCCACATGAGGTAACTGCTAAAATCTGCGGCGTGGAAGATGTTTCCGCGCAGGCGCTTGGTTTTGATGAATTGTACGGCAGAGATTGGCGTTTCGGCTGAGAACACGCCTGATTTCTCGCTTGAAAATGGCAGGAGCGCTTTGAAGTAGGGCAGAGATAAGACGGCGATCCCAACGAAAAGCAATAATATGCCGCGGTTGATCGAATTGGCAAACTTGCTCACAGGCGCTTTTTGGGGAGATAAAAAACTAGCGATTGATTGCGATAAAACTGGCGCAACGACAATGCCAAACCAGACGGCGCCGCGAATGTATTTTAGCCCAAGCAGTCCAAAGATTACGAAAAGTAACGTCTCCATGAGCGAGATTTTTTTTATGGAATAAATTATCAAGCTTGCGCTAACGAACAAGCCGATTAAGAACGCCGCTCCATAGCTAGTTTCAAATGATGGCGGCCGCCATTCGATAATATAGTTGGAAATCTCCGAAGCGCTGAGCAGGTTGAAAACGTACGCGCCGATCTTGATCCCATACGGGCTGACCAAACCAGCGGCGCTTGAGGCGACTACTGCAAGGATGGGAATATAGGCTTTGCGGCTCTCGCCGGTTTTGAAAGCCTCAATCAAAGCTTCTAAAGCCCAGCAACCGATAATGATCAACCCCAGCGGGAAAGACGGATGAGAATTGACCCAGATAATTAATAGGAACGGCAGGGGAACTAGCCAGCCCCATTTTTGACTTCTGCGATATTGATAAATAAGCAATAATAAAAGCGCCCCTAAGAGATACGCCATTGTTTGCGGTCTGACGTTCCAGTTCCCGTACCCAAATACGGCGGCTAAGGCGATAGCCAGCGCCGCGGCGCGATAATTATGCGTAACTTGTACGCAAACGTAGAATAAGAGCGAATAAGTTAATACAATTGCTACGCTCTGACAAAGCGCCACAAGCGCGCCGCCGCCGAGTTTGTAAACCCCATACATGACAATTTGCATCAACCAATAAGCGGAAGCGGACATGAAAGGCGCGCCTGCGCGGGTGTAAGAAAATGTATCTACGGTTGGGATGGTTTGCGTAGCGACAATCTCTCGTCCGGTGGCGATGTGTAACCAAAAATCGTAAGGGAGGATGGGTTGTGTGTTGACATAGATAAAAATGCAAGTTAAAACTGCCGCCCCCCATAAATGTTCAATTTTCAAGCCGTTGAAAAAAGCGCGAATAAACTTCATCGCCTGATTATAACCAGACTTGCGCGCCGATTTGCGATACAATTTTAAGCGTGCGAAGTTCTTGAAGAAAGGTCGTTTTGGAAATGGCATATTGGCCCACAATCGTTATTGTGATTCAACTTATTTTTTTAGAAGGGATTCTTTCCATTGATAATGCGGCAGTCTTGGGCGCGTTAGTTACGCCTTTGCCCGATCACGTTAAAATTCCCTGGCCCAAATTTTTAGAAAAAATTGGCGGCGCGCTTCATCCATTTTTAGGCTATCAACGCACTGCGGCGTTAAAAGTGGGCTTGTTGGGCGCGTATCTGGGGCGCGGATTAATGCTCCTGATGGCGAGTTTTCTGATTCACAACTCTTGGATTCGTTTGGTCGGCGCGGCATACTTAATTCGGCTGGCGTTCAACGAATTAGGCGACTCAGACCCTGAGACAGAATCGCAACAAGAGCGTCAAAACAAGTTGCTCTCAACTTCGTTTTGGTCGGTGGTCCTCACTGTTGAGCTTATGGATTTAGTCTTTAGCATTGACAACGTGATCGCGGCGGTTTCGCTTTCAGACGAATTTTGGGTAGTTATGCTGGGGGTAGGCATCGGCATTTTGACCATGCGCTTTGCCGCCGGCTTGTTTAGCTACGCCGTGGAACGCGAACCAATCCTGAAGGAAGCGGCGTATCTTTTGATTTTCAACATTGGGATTCAATTAATTTTGGAAGAGATCTTCGGCTGGCGCATTTCAGATCTGCTCCGCTTTGCAATTTCCGTGGGCATTATTGCCGCTTGTCTGCTTTATGCTCACTGGCATTTGCTCCATAAATTGGATTTTATTTTCAAAGCGTTCGCGCGCGGCATGGGGCGTTTGAACGCTTTATTTGATTGGCTGGTTGCGCCGCTGGTGAATTTGTTTGCGCGGCTGTTTCATTCTGCGCCCGATAGCCGCGAATCTTGAAAGCTGGCTGTAAGTTCGTTCGCTTGACACATTCTCAACGCTTCGGGTAAACTGTGCGCTGGTTGGGGAGTAGCCTCCTGCACTCCCAAAAATCGCAGGATGGGTTGTCGTCATATCATTGGTTGAGAAACCATCGGCAACTTATACGCTTGAAGCGTTGGCAAGACCACCACGTTTTACGTGGTGGTCTTTTTTGTTTTTACCGCCAAAACTAGAGGAGTTTTTGAATGGAAGAATCAATTTGGCTATGGATCGGTTTTAATATCTTTGTGCTTTTTTTGTTGGCTTTAGATTTGGGCGTGTTTCACCGTAACTCGCACGCGATCTCAACCAAAGAAGCGCTCGGCTGGAGCATTGTGTGGGTATCGGTTTCTCTGCTCTTCAACGCCGGTATTTATTTCTTTTGGGATCGGTTTGTCCCCAATAGCGAATATAGCAACGGTCAAGCGGCGATAGCCTTTTTTACCGGATATATTATTGAGAAATCCTTGAGCGTGGATAATATCTTTATCTTCGTGCTGATTTTCTCGTATTTTTCGGTGCCGCCAAAATACCAACACCATGTTTTATTCTGGGGTATTTTAGGCGCTTTGATCATGCGCGGCGCGCTGATTATGATCGGTAGCGCGTTGATCGAGCAATTCCATTGGGTCATTTATATCTTTGGGATTTTCCTGATTTACACCGGCTTCAAATTGTTCAAACAGGAAAATACAAAAGTGGAGCCGGAAAAGAATCCGCTGATCAAACTTTTCCGCAAAATCATGCCGGTCACGGACGCTTACGAAGGCGATCATTTCTTCGTCAAACGCGCCGGAGCGTGGATGGCGACGCCGCTCTTCCTCGTGCTTTTATTTGTGGAAAGCACAGACCTAGTCTTTGCGCTCGATTCGATCCCCGCTATTTTTGCGATTACCAAAGACCCATTCATTATTTACACTTCTAACGTCTGCGCGATTTTAGGCTTACGCGCTTTGTATTTCTTGCTTGCCAGCGTGGTGGATAAATTCCATTACTTATCTACCGGTTTGGCGGTGATTTTGATTTTCGTCGGCATGAAGATGCTGATTGAAGGTTTTTATCATATTCCGATCAGCCTTTCGCTGGGCGTGATCTTCAGCGTGCTGACCGTTTCCATTGTCGCTTCGCTGTGGCGCGATAAGAAACTGGCGCAAGGAAAATAGCTATAAAAAATCCCGAAAATAAATTCGGGATTTTTTATTTATTTCTGCGCGCGACATTGTTCGCAGGGGCATAAAGCCCGTAGATAATGCCAGTTGTAAATTCCGTAATCGTGTCCGTCATCCCAGACGAGCGTGAGGGCGTATGAACCGGTGGCGACTACATTAGCGAGACGCGTCATTGGCGATTCGTCCATTTGCCTTTCGAAAACATCCGCATCTGGTTCGGACTTCATGTTTTGGTGCCCGCCTCGGCATTGCGCACACGGACAGGCGGCTCTGAGCAACCCGAAGGGATAGTGACTCGTGTGATTATCTCCCCAGGTGATGGTTAGCGTTCTTTTGCTTTTGTTGGCGGTAATGCCAATTGGCTTTTCGTTCATATACTTTCCTTTGCGTGGATTTGAATTACGGCGGCGGGACAACCGCCAGAAAATCGGCGACTGCCCAGCCTGCGCGATTGTTATCATACGAAGCGACTAAATACCACCAAGTGTAGCCATCCGCTTCTTGCGGTCCATCCTTGACGAGAAACACTTCCGATTCTTCGCCGCGAAAAATTGTCTCGCCGTTGAGGCTGGCGGTGGCGCGAATGCGTAACCCGGCGCCTTCGGTGCCGTTAATTTGCACGTATGCTCCTATGCCGATGGTATCTGCGGGCAGGGTTGGCGTTCCGAGAAATGGATCCAGCGTTGGCGTGGGGACGAATTGCGGGGTGTGGGTTGGGGCGGGGATCATGGTCAGGTCTGCCGAAGCCAGCCCAACGTTAGGAGAGAAGCGCGGAGCAGTCCACCCGATGGAAATGAGCGTGACGAGGATCAATATTCCGGCGAAGCCCACAGCGCCTAAAATCACCCAGCGGTTGATGTATGGTTTTAAGTCCATGAATTTATCTCTTTGGATTTTTTAGTAAGTGTAAAGCATTTTCCGGCATCAGCACATTGAGCGCGCGATGTTTTATAGCGATCTCCGCCCGCCGACCGCCGAGCATTGGGTCGCCGTCTACTTGAATGGCAAAGCTCGCGTCGGATTCAACGCGCGCGGAGTGAAAGGGTAAACGTCTGGCTTGATCGGAGGAGAGGTGCCGCCCGACAACTAAATCAAAAAAATGGCGAAGCGCGTCAGCGACGTTGTTTCCGCTGAGAAGCCACATATCCATTTCATTATCGTCGAGCAAAGCGTTGGGCGAAAGGGTGGACATGCCGCCGACATAATGGCGGATGTTCGTAGCGACGGCTACAAGATAATGTCCTTCGACCAATTGACCGTCGGTATAAACTCGTAAATCGAGACCATGCCAAAAGGTGGCTTCCCAAACGGTGGTGGCGAAAAAATGCGGCACGGAGATGTGTTTGATAAAACGCGGACGCGGCTCGATTTTGCGGATGGTGTGCGCGTCCAGCCCTACGCCAGCCCAAAGTAAAAAAGGAACGTCGTTACAAAAGCCGACATCTACTTGTTGCGGGTTGACCTTGGCGAGCAGTTTCGCGTTTTTGGTTAATGCGTCCCAATTGAACCAACTCAGCGGGCGCTGACCTTGTTCCAACGCCCAAACGTTGGTGGTTCCGGCTGGCAAAACGCCTAGCGCCGTTTCTGTGTTTAACAATCCGCTGGCAACTTGACCGACTGTGCCGTCGCCGCCGATGGCGAAGACTGCATCGTATTTTTCGCTGGCGGCTTGATGGGCGGTTTGCGTGGCGTGAGTGCCGCTTAAAGTTTCGGCAATTTCCATTTTCCAGCCGGCTTCTTGGAGCGGTTGAAGCGCGCCGCGCACGAATCTTTGCACGGGGAAACGCCCCGCGGCTGGGTTGTAGAGTAACAGTCCTTTGCGCATGTGCTGGGATTATATAACGTAATGCGTGAAATGCAATTCGCGGCTGTAGAAATTATGGCTTGATATCACAAACGCTTCCCGGATTTTTCGCTGAAGAAGTAGAGCGCTTCGGGATGGATCGTCGCTTGCACAGTTTGCCCGACTTGAAGTTTCAATTCCAGCGGGCATTGACCGGACAAAGTAAAACGCCCCAGGCGTACGCGGACGGTTTGAATGCGGCGGGCGAAATCAGGCTCAAAGGTTTCAA
>JADLCG010000251.1 GCA_020847355.1 Anaerolineales bacterium
CGTGCAGAATTGGAAGAAAATCCTAACTGCGGAAGAGATCGCGCGGATTCGCCAGATCACCGAAGCGGCTTCTGAATTTTATACAGACGAAGATTGGAAATAATATGGAAGCGCCCGTCTTACCGCTGGTCTCAATCATAACGCCGTCTTTCAATCAGGCGCAATTTTTAGAGCGGACAATTCAATCCGTGTTGAATCAGGATTATCCGCGCATTGAGTACATCGTCATAGACGGCGGCTCGACAGACGGAAGCGTGGAAATCATCAAAAAGTATCAGCGTGGAATCAGCGCTTGGGTCAGCGAGCCGGATCGAGGTCAGACAGAGGCGATCAACAAAGGCTTCAATCGCGCCAACGGCGAAATCCTCGCTTGGTTAAATTCAGACGATACGTATCATCATCCTCACGCGGTGAGCGAAGCGGTGGAATATTTAGTTCAAAACCCCGCCGTGGCGATGGTCTACGCGGACTGTAATTTCATCAACGAAGCCGATCAAATCATTGGAAAGTTCAACGCCAAACAAACGAATTATCGGCGTTTGCGCGCGGGGTATGTGCATATCCCGCAACAGACAATGTTCTTTCGGGCGGCGGATTGGAAAACGCTAGGTCCGCTCGATCCGTCGTTTTATTTTGCGATGGATTATGATCTGTGGACGCGCCTCGCCAAACATGCGCCGCTCAAATATTTGCCCGGCAAAACCTGGGCGAATTTTCGCATTCATACGAGCAGTAAAACCAACGTAGCCGATCAACGCGGCTGGGATGAAATGCTTCGCGTGCATTACCGCGCGGGCGGTAGTTTTTTTGCCGCGCTTGTGGCAAAATATTATTTACGGAAAATTATTGGACCGCTATGGAAATGGCGCATTAAACGATGAATTTTATTTTCTCAACCCCAACACTCGAAGAGTTTGTGCAGTTACTGCGCGCCTGGCGTTTTTGGACGCTCGGCGCAATGCTCGGCGCGGCGCTCGGCATGGCTGGCTATTATCTAGCCCCGCCGCCGTATCGCGCACAAGCCACCGTGAATGTGGATTTCAATCTCGAAGAAGCCTTGCCGCAAGATTCAGACCGCCAGCAGTTTTATTATCTTGAGCGCGAAGCGCGTAAGTTGGAAGAACTCGCGTGGTCTGACGCAGTTTTAGAGCAAGTCTCTGGCGTTGCGCCTATTTCCGTCGAAGCGTTACGCGCCAAATATTTGCAACTGAGTCAACCGGCGGAAGCCGGCTGGCATTTTTACGCAAACAACGCCGATCCGCAAATTGCAGAGCGTTTAGCTTCCGCGTGGGCGAATGCCTTTGCGCAAAAAGTTCAAGCGGAAATTGATTCAGGCAACGTGAATTCATTCGTCAAATTAGAAGTCACGCAATCCAAAAACCTGCCAAAGGCGCGCAGTATTCCGCTGGGCAGTTATTTACTCGCGGGCGCGTTCGGGCTGTTGACTCTCGCCGCATTTGCGCGTTTATTTCTAAAGCCTAAACATACATAAGCAAGCGCCGATGAAATTTCTCTCTTCCAACCAACTGCTTCGTTTTTTTTGGGGCGCGGCAATGCTCACGCTTCCGGTGACTAGTTTTCGTTGGTTTCCATTTCTGGGATCAGGCGCGTTAGTGCGCCCTTTGGCTTTATATCCGCTAGCTGTTTTATTCATACTCATCATCCTGCAAGCCTGGCAAAACAAAGCAAATCGCCGGCTCATTTGGATTGGCGTCTTTCTCGCGCTCGGCGCATTTGTTTTATTTGTGATCGCCTCCGCCAGTTTCGGGGCGCTATTAAACCCCCTGCCTCTGCGCGGGCAAATCTATTCCGGGCGCGTCATCCGCGCCTTGCTAACTTTGGCAATCGGCTTGGCGTTTTTCGTTTGCGCCGTATGGATGAATAAAGACGAAACTGATTTACGCTTTACCGTCCAATGGCTCTTTGCCGGGCTATGCTTAAACCTCGCCTGGAGCGGATTACAAGCGCTCACTTTTTATACAAACATTTTGGAAAAAGAAATGGTGACGCATTGGCAACGCGCATTCTCCATGCGCGAGTTGGTGCGCACCAACCGCATCTCCGGGCTGGCGTATGAACCGGCTTGGCTGGCGAGTCAACTGGCGACGATCTTCATCCCGTGGCTGTTCGCTTCGCTGATGACTGGCTATCGCCTCTCGCGCCGCCGCTGGCTGGAACCTGTACTTTTGGCATTTTCCTTGCTCACGCTTTTAGCCACCTACTCACGCGGCGGCATCCTGACTACCGCCGTTGCGCTCACCCTGACTACGCTCTGCTTTGGTCGCGATATTTTGCAAAATCTTTGGCAGTGGTTTATCAACGGTTTTCGCGCCCGCCTCTTCGATAAAATTCTACGCATCGGCATTCTTTCTGGAATTTTCGCCGTTGCGCTGGGCGCATTTGCCTTCTTAAGTCAAAAAGATTACTTCAGCAATTTATGGCAAATTAACGCAGATAGCCTCAATGAATATATTGTGGATATTAACGCCGGCGCGCGCGGCGCTTATTCTGTTGCGGCGTTGAACACTTTCCAAGAAGCGCCGTGGACCGGCGTCGGCTTAGGCGCGAGCGGGTTTTACATCTATGCCAACCTGCCGGATTGGTCGCTGACTTTCGTCCCTGAAATTGCCAAGCAACTCAGCGTGGGCGGCAACCCGGAAAGCGCTTTATACCCCAACCCTAAAAATTTATACGCGCGCCTGCTCGCCGAAAGCGGCGTGATTGGTTTCTTTTTATTTCTTGCATTTCAATTCCATATCCTCGGCGATATACTTTCTCTGGCTTTCGTCAAAGAAACGTGGGCGCGGTTTGCGCTTTTGGCGGGCTGTGCCGCATGGCTGGCAATTTGCTTCGGCAACTTCACGCAGGATTCATTCGCCACGCCCAACCTGTGGATCGTGCCGGGGATTTTAGTCGGCTTGGCGGCTGGTTCAAAATCTAATTCAGTCAAGGTGTAACTTAGCTGTAACGGCTTTGGCGGTTGCTTCATTTTGCTTTTTTCGTTATCATAGACGCTTATGGTGCGTAAGTTTGAAACTCCCTACATGGCAGATTGGTTCGCCATCTCCTTCCGCTGGATTATGCTGGTAGGATTGTTAGTTTCATTAGCTCTGGGCGGAAAATTAAACCTCCAAACTGCCTGGCCCCTCGGCTTGATCATTTTGTGGAATTTAGTCAACACCGCGCTAACTAGCGCCAACGTCCGCGTCAAAAATCACCGCTTCCTCAACCTACTTGCCGATTTCATCACCGCCGGCGCTTTTTTCTGGATGCAAGGCGGCGCACAAGGACCCGCTTCGTGGGCAGGGCTATTGCCCATTCTCACTGGCGCAATTTATTTCGATTTCCTCGGCGCAGTGCTCTCCGCCATTTTATTCGCCGGCATTATTATCTACATGGGCATTCAAGCGGGAGGCAACTCCGCCTTAGCCTTCCTCATGGCAGGGATCATCGCCGCGCTTGGTTTGCTTTTCGGCTTCTTAGGCAAAAGACTGATGGAATACATGCGCAAAAGCCGCGAGTTATGGATTGGCGAAGAAGAAAGAAAACAAGCCATTCAAAACGAAAGAATGCGCGCCATCTACGAATTAACCTCTACGCTGTCTTCAACCTTAAGCTATAAGCGCGTGCTTGAATCCGCTTTGGATATGAGCGCCACTGCCCTCAACCCAGACCCGCTTCAATCCGTCAGCGATCCGCTCGTTGGCGCGGTGATGCTCTTCAACGGCGGCAAATTACGGATCGGCTCCGCCCGCCGCTTCACCACCGCAGACATGCGCGTCACTTTCGACGGGGCGGATGGCGTGCTAAAAAAAGCGCTAGACGAAGGCGAATCAGTTCCCTTCAAAGACATTGGCTACGACCCAGAACTGGGGCGCGTGGTAGCGCTCAGAAATTGCACCAGCGGATTTTGTTTTCCATTACGGAGCGGTTTCAACGTGTACGGCGTTTTATTATTTGCCCATCCCGACCCCGATTACTTCACTAATGAGCGCCGCGATCTTTTGGAAATTATCGGCAGGCAAGCCGTAATTGCCATTCAAAACGCCCGCTTGTATCAAGATTTGGTAGAAGAAAAAGAACGCATGGTTGAAGTCCATGAAGAAGCGCGCAAAAAACTTGCCCGCGATCTGCACGATGGACCGACCCAATCCGTCGCCGCGATGGCCATGCGCCTCAACATCACCAAGCGGATGCTCGCCAAAGACCTCAACGGCGCAACCGAAGAGATCGTCAAACTCGAAGAGTTGGCGCACCGCACCACCAAAGAAATTCGTCACATGCTCTTCACCTTACGCCCGCTGATTCTTGAATCGCAAGGCTTGACCGCCGCGCTTCAATCTATGGCGGATAAAATGCTTGAAACCTATAATCAAAAAGTAACCGTTACCGTGGAAGACCGCGTCGTGAGTCAGCTAGAGATGGGCAAACAAGGCGTAATTTTCTACATCATCGAAGAAGCGGTGAACAACGCGCGCAAACACGCCTCAGCCGATACCATCGCCGTCCGCTTGCGCCAAATGGACGTGGGCATTGCCCTGCTCGAAATTATTGATAACGGTCTCGGCTTCGACGTGAAAGCGATGACGCAGGCTTACGACAAACGCGCCAACAGCAGTTTAGGCATGGTCAACTTGCGCGAACGCGCCGAATTGGTTAACGGATTATTTCAACTTGATTCCGCGCCCGGCAAGGGGACAAAAGTGCAGGTTTACATTCCGCTGACGGAAGAAGCCGCCGATCGCCTGCATCACGGGCGCAGAAAATAACGCGCCGCTCCCCTAACGGTTAGCTGGTTCTACAACCCAAACATACGTTTCAAAATTGGCATTGCATTAATCACCGCAAGCGCGCGATGGCTTAAGCGGTTTTTTTGTTCCATCGTCAGCTCTGCGGCGGTGACGCCATATTCCGGCATAAAGAAAATCGGATCATACCCGAAGCCCTGCGCGCCGCGTTCTTGCGTAATGATTTCGCCGTAGCAATTCCCGGCGCTCATCTCAATTTCTCCGCTGGGTTTGGCAAGCGCAATAGTTGCGTGAAAGCGCGCCTTCCACGGCTGAGGTTTACCTTTTAGATTTTGCAATAAATACTCACGCCGATCTTGATCGGTGGCATTTGGCTTTGGGGAGTAACGCGCCGAATATAAACCGGGCGCGCCGTTCAACGCCTCCACTTCAATCCCCGAATCGTCTGCCAGCGAAATCATTTGGCTGGCTTGAGCAAACGCCAGCGCTTTCTTTGCCGCGTTTTCCGCATAAGTCTTACCGTCTTCCGTTACATCCAGTTTTAAATTAATTTCCGCCGGGGTAACGAGTTGGAGGTTTAATGCTTTCAACAATTCTTGAAATTCTTTGATCTTGCCGTGATTATTGGTAGCGATGAGCAGTTTATTCATGTTTGATCGTTTCAATTGCCCAAGCGGCATGAGCCTGCACTAAAGGCTCGTCGTCCTGTTGGGCTTGGCGGAGGGCGGGTAGATCTGCTGAGTTTTTTCTGTTGCCGAGCGCTACAGATAAATTCCGCAAATAACCGCGCCGCTTGGAGCGCTTGATCGGAGATTTTTTGAAGCGTTGATTAAACTCAACGGATGTCAGGAGCAGGTCTGAGGTCCGCACGGGGAGCGGGATTTTTATTTCAAAAGCCGGGTCGGCTGGCAGTGAGAAGCGATTCCACGGGCAAACTTGCTGGCAGATGTCGCATCCAAAAATCCAATTTTCAATTTGCGGGCGGAGTTCTGCGGGAATCTCTTGTTTATTTTCAATGGTCAGATATGAAATGCACCGGCGGGCGTCGAGCGTGCGATTAGGCAAAATACATTGCGTGGGGCAGGCGGTGATACAGCGATTGCACGTGCCGCAATGATCGGCGTTGAAAGCGTCGTCCGGCTCAAGTTCAATGCCGAGTAAGATTTCCGCAAGGATAAAAGTGGAGCCTGCTTTGGGGTTGATCAGGAGAGAATTTTTGCCAATCCAACCCAAGCCTGCGCGTTGAGCCAGTTCTTTTTCTAGGATAGGTCCCGTATCTGTGTAATAACGGTTTGGAATAGGCTGACCGAGTTGCTCTTCAATAAACGCGACTAAGGCTTGGAGTTTTTCTGGAAGGGTATCGTGATAATCATCGCCAAGAGCGTAAGCGGCGATGGATAAATTTTGCGGGTTAGGTTCGGCAACTGGCGTGTAGGGAATCGCTAAAACTAAAATAGATTTACATTCCGGCAGAATTTCTTTCGGGTTGGCGCGGCGGGTTCGGCTTCTTTCGTTGGCGAGATATTCCATTGCCCCATATTGATTTTGATCGAGCCACTCTCGGAAGATGTTAAAGCCTTCGGGCGGCGCGGCAGAAGTAACGCCAGCTAGGGTAAACCCTAGCTGGCGCGCTTTGGCTTTGATCGAGCTTTTTAGTCCGTTCACCTTACTGAACGATGATTTTTACAAAGAGCGCTTTGCCAAACGTAATGCCGCTGGCGTTGCCCATTTGCCAGGCGCTGGTATATTCGCCGATCTTGCCGGGGGCTTTGAAGTTTACGGTAACGTCCACTTCCTGCCCGGGCAAAACGGCAGCGGTCAATTTGACCGGCTCGCCGCTCATTCTCTCGCCATAGGCATAGACTAAGCCATAGCCTTCGCCCCAGGTGCAGTTGCCAATGTTCTTGATTTTCCAGGTTTTAACAAATTCCTGATTGGCGGTCATGGGGGTTCCGTCAGGAATGGTAACGTCCACGGAAGCTGGGTCAAATGATAAGTTGTCACAAAGCGCCGCAGGCGTGCCAAGCGCCGCCTGAGTTGGGTCAGTGGTGAAGGCTTCGGTAGCCGTTTCGGTGGGCGGCTCGGGCGTGAAGGTTTCCGTGGGCGGCATGGCGGTTGGCGTAAAGAGCGCCGCCGTGAGCGTGAGTTCGGCGACGACGGTATAAGCCGCCGAGGTGCGAATCGCGTTTACGTCTGGGGTGGGCTCAATTGGCGTGGCGGGCGCGCAAGCCGCCACGAATAAGGCTAAAGTCAGGAGGGTTGCTGAAGATTTCATTTTCATGGCTTCCTCACAGTAATGATGATGGACACTAAAGGCCCAAAGAAGTTGCCGCCATCATCTTTCAACTTCCAATAGCCTTTATACACGCCAGCCGTTTTTGGGGCATTAAATTTCACAATGTAAGTCTGGCTATGCCCCACTTTGGTATAGTCCTGCGGTTTGTTTTTATATAGAGCAATCGAAGGTCCCTTAATTTCCGGGTCGGATTGGTCCGCAAGGAATTGGAAGACATAACCTTCGTCCCAATCACAAGTGCCGGTATTTAGGATCGTCCAACCTTTGGAAATATGCTCGCCAATTCCAACTTCATCATAGTCAAAGGGTTTGGTTTCCCCAAGGTATTGGCCGTCATTGCATCCGTTTTTTGTGGTAATTGTTGATATTACGCCCGGGGTTACGCTAGGAATTCCAGCTAGCGGCGTGAAATTGGCGAGCGGAGTAATGGTTGGAATATTTAAGAAATCTATAGTAGGCTGGGCAGTATTTGTCGGGACGAGCGTGTCCGTAGGGAGTGAAGTAGGGGGGATCGCCGCCGCCGTTTGAGTTTGCTGATCGGCAAGAACGGACATCGCCTGGGCGATTGCCGTGGATTGGATGGCGGCAATATCTTGGGTAGGGGCAGGCGTGGCTCCAATGTTACAGCCGCTTAAAACGAGCGCGACTAAGAGAAAACCCGCCGACCATGTATGCTTGCGTAATTTCATGTTTCATTAACCTCCGAAAATGGTTAATATGATTA
>JADLCG010000252.1 GCA_020847355.1 Anaerolineales bacterium
AAGTGAGTATAATACAAGCATAAAAGCCAAAAGGCTTCTCCCACCCTGTGAAAGGTCGCCAACTGAGGCGGCCCCGCCCCGTCTGGAAGTGATGACGACAAGGCTAGCAGGGTGGGTTGTATTTAACTCTGATACTCTACTATATTAACAATTTTCTTTTCAATCAAGTCAAACGACTCAGAATCATGCTGAGCATCACGACGAAATACTGCCCCAGCCACTAGATCAGCAACTTGAATCAAGGGTTCACTTTTAGAACGCTTAGTTAGTACGCGACTAAAATGACGCGGAATATTTCTTCTCTTCATATAACGACGAAATTGCAAGGGTAATTCTGGCTCGCCGCCAAACTCATCTAATATCAGAGTTGCCTTTTCGCGTTTTTCAGGCGGGATAGATTGAAGTAACTCCGTAATACAAAAAAGGTAAAAATCCAACCTTCTCATAATTGTAAAGGGAATAGATAAATGAGTTTTATCTACTATTAATGCCCATGCTTCAAAATCTGATTTTTGGAGAACTTGAAAAACTCGTTTTCTTAAAGAATCTGATGCGATACTATTAAAACTAAATTCATATGAGGCGGGTAACGTAAATTCTCTCATGACATTCCCCAAAGCATCACGCAAACCTTCAGGATTGGCAGTTGCAATCACCGCCATAACAAAATAGCGAGACGCTCCTTTACCAAAATTAAAACTTACATCACCCGATTCGTCGCCTGCAAATGTAATTGTCAGCATAAATTTTCCGCTACAAATAATACCAACCAAAAATCTTGTTATACACCGCCAACAAAACCTTCTTGAGTGGCGCAAATTCCAACAATCGGCGCTTCAACCCTTTATCTTTTATCCTTCTTCCTTTATCCTTCCCTAACAACTCCCCGCGCAAATACCCCATCGTATTGGACATATTCATCGCCAGCGGATCGGAGACCATCAGCCGCAGTAATCCTGCATCATTCATGCGTTTATCCAACTGGCGGACTTGTCCCATCGGCTTGTCCATCTCAAAGGGTAGAAATTGCTGAAGCGTGGATTTATACGCCGTGAATTGCCAATGACTCGCGCCAGCCATTGCCGTCACGTTTTTATATTGAATGCGCCAATCTTTCGTTTCGGCGTAGACCTTTTTGTTTTCTTCCTCGGTCTGCCCAAGCGATAAATTAAATTCCA
This sequence comes from Anaerolineales bacterium, assembly GCA_020847355.1. GTDB lineage: Bacteria > Chloroflexota > Anaerolineae > Anaerolineales > Villigracilaceae > Villigracilis. The sequence goes on from JADLCG010000252.1 coordinate 1,179, forward strand.
AAAAGGTATTCCATTCAATAAATTGACCTTCATCCAATTGCGCGCTAGCTTTCGCCCATTTCAATGTTGACTCATAAAATTCAGGCGGGGTTCTAAACGGACGCGCAGTGACCATGCCCACGTTTGGAAAGGTTTCTAAAATTTCAACCGAGCGCCAAAGCCAATTTGGATAAAACAAAACGTCTGCGTCAGTGTACGCAACGATCTCGCCAGGCGCGCCTGCCAGCATTACATTCCATGCGCCGCCTTTGCCCATATTTTTTTCAGAGAGAATCAAATATTGAATGCGCCCCGCCTCTTTTTCTTGCACAAGGAAATTCCGCGCTTCTTCACACGAGCCGTTATCAAAAATCATCAAGTCAAACGGCAAGCCCGCATCTTTACGCATGGATTCCAAACTGACCTTCAATACATCCAACGTTTCGGCATAGAAACCGCTTAAGAATGGGATGTAATTTAACAACGCAACAGTCACGCGCTGTGGGCGGACGACTTCTTTCACAGATTTTGCAGGGTTTTGACCTTTTCGCATAAGGTATCAGGTTCCAAGTTTCAGGTATCAGGTTTTAGTCGAATATCGAATTATCCAATTATCTTTTTGAATCGTTTTTTCCATCTCTTCGGTCTGACGACGTTTTCAATCATTGTTTCAGGCAAGAAAAAAAATATAGTACGCAAGACCAATTCAAATTTACGCGTGAAGCGCAGGGAGGTCAACTTCGGGCGGGCGAGTTTATCATTTATCAATTGATGCGTCGAATCTAAAATCGAATAGCGTACATTCGCCTGCCCGCCCGCCAAACGAATATTCACGTTCGTATCCGGGTGATCGTAATGCGGCTTGCCGTTTGGCAAATGCGAGTAATCATGGTTTTGATGCACGATCATCAGCGCAGGCGTGCAATCAATCACCGCCCAATTTTCTTTGCGCGCTTTGTAAATCATCCAATTATCCCAACCCGCTCTGCCGATTGTAAAATTTGGAATGTCTTGATAACAACTTTTTGGGAAGAGGAAAAAATCGCTTCCGGCGGGACGGTGAAGCCGGTTCTGTTTTCTGACAGATTCTCTCAGCCCAGACTCCCACCCCGCGGCGAAATCCAGCGGCGACGTGATGTCATAATCCCAGCGTTGACTCAACAACACGAACTCGTCACGCAACATGCGTGACCTACGGGCGGCTTCAACGAAATCACTCATCAAAATCATATCCGCATTGACAATGCACAGCAGTTCGCTCGTTGTGTTTGCTCGCGCAATCGCAAACATAGATGAAATCAACGGCGTGCCATTTTCATTCATCTGCACGTCAGGAAAATGTTTGAGATTAAATTCTTTGGCAATTTCAGCGATGCCCGCTTCATCGCCCAGCAAAATGATCTCTACATCTTCAAGCAGTGTCCAAGACTTAAGCGCATTGCGTTGAATCATAGCAATGTGCGGATTGGTAAAAGGTTTAGGGGCGGTGAAGAAAGTGATTAAGGGCATAGTAATTGGTAATTAATAACTGGCGCGTTTATCTATATCTTTCAAAGTTTTATGTTGCACATTCGCGTTGATTTTTGCTAACTCGGGGTTATCATGCACCAAGTCTAATACTTCTTTCCATGTAAAGTCATCGCGCCCGTCGAAGCTTTTATAGACTGCGCGCATGAATTCTAAATCCTCAGGCGTATCTACCGTCCAGCGATAATCGCCGAAATTAGTTGCATGATTCAGCAAAGCAATCTTGAATCCGCGCGGCGCTTCGCCAACTGACAACTGTCTACTGACATCTGACAACTGCGCTCCCTCATAAAAATACGGCATAACGTGTTCGCGTTGTTGCGGCTCTTTGGCTTCTTTCCACGCTTTTCTCAACGCCTTGAACGTGCAGGCTTCTACATCCAAACCAATTGGATAGGTTCTTTGAGTGGGCGGCGGCAGGCGGTTGCAGACAAAGTCATATTCGTCTTCAAGCAAAGTATTGACCACATCATTAATTAATTCAGGGTCAATTACGGGGCAATCGGCTGTGATTCTCACAACAACATCGGCTTTGGCTTGGAGCGCCGTTTGATAATAACGATCCAGCACATCATACAAACTGCCGCGAGTGTAGGGAATGCCTGAAAAATCACAGTACTCAGCTACGGGGTCGTCAGAAGCGTCGGTCGTCGTCGCAAAAATAATTTGATTGAGTGTCTGCGCCCGCGAAGCGCGCAGACACACGCGGCTCAACATCGGCTGACCGGCAATATCCGCCAGAATTTTTCCCGGCAAACGCGAAGAGGACATGCGCCCTTGAATGATGGCAACGATTTTTTTGGTCATAGAGTAAGAAATTTACCACAGAGAACGCAGAGTTCACAGAGATTTTTAATTCTTCCATCGGCATCTGTTTCATAAAAGCCTCTTAAATCTCAGCGGTCTTTGTGCGCTCTGTGGTGAAATCACTCCGCCTGCGCCTCAGACGGAATCGGCTGAGCGGTTACAAATCCTTTCGCGCGGAATTTTTCAACATATTCACGGACGATTTCATAATCCAACCCAACTTGTTCGGCAATATCAAAGAGCGAGTGCTCGCCTTCAAAGCGCATCATAATTTTTTCAATCGCGCGATTCAAAGCCCAGTTATCGCGCCAATCCACCCAGAGACCATTACCGCTGAGAAAGACGGGTCCGCGGAAGGTGCGTTTGGGAATGTAGTTGCTGGCGTAAATGCGGATGATCTGCTCGGCGGTTTGCGCCGCGCCAACTAACATATCCTCATGGATGATGTCGAGATTATCGTCGGTGGTGTGATATTCGTCATAGGGCCAGCGATTGATGGAAATACACGGCACATTGACGCCGGGTCCATTGATCACGCGCTCGTCATTCGCGGGAGCCGCCGCAAAATCACGTTCATCATGCGCCGATTTACCGACAATGCGATTCGTAATGCGATCTAGCAAATGCGTATGTTGGCGCGTGTGATGCCAAGCAATTTTATTTTTATTGCCCGTCATCTCCATGAAGATACCGCCGCGCAAATTTTGAATCAGATGTTCATTGTGCGAAAGATAAACGATCGTGCCGATCGTTTCTGCCCCAAACCAAAAGCGGACGCTCATTGAGCCGCGCGGTAAAGGGTTTTTCGCAAGCCGATTCGCCAACTCAATCGCGCTGACTACGCCTGCGCCGTCGTCATTGGCTTGCATAGGATGACAAGTATGCGCCTGCACGATAATTTCGCCCGCTTCGGGATTCGGTCCACCTTCAGGATGAACAACCGCCGTCGCCATTTTGAAGCCTTGTTTCGGGTCGGTAATAAATTCAGATTTGATCACAGCTCGATATTTTTTATCTCGCGGAAGTTTATCGAAAAGATTCTTCGGCAAGCAGAAGCCCCAATCGCGTTCGTAATACTTGAACACCCACGGAATCGTATGCGGGCGTTTTTCGTTGAAATACAAATGCGGTTGCAGTTCTTCAAAAGACAGCTTTTGATCAATCGGCAGGGAATATGAAACGAGATGAAGCGGATTGTTTTTGAAATCCACAACCCGTTCGCCGCCTTCGATCTCTAAATACGCTTCGTGGACAACGTAACGTTCAGGCACTTTCCATGTCCAAGCCGGTTCGAGCGGGGTGTACGTCTCGATTGTGTAATTGGAAGAATCGGGCATGTACGCGCCGACGATTTCCAAGGTTTTATCATGGTCATCGGAAGCGAGCGTGCGATGAAGCGGAAAAAATTCCGCAAGGATGGATTTGAGGGATGTATAGGGTTTCATGTTTTTTTCTCAACAAATATAAAAACCCGTCTCAATTTGAAACGGGATTTTCAATGTTTACTCTGTCTTCCTAATGCGATGTCGTCCTTTTTCTACCACGATGAATGATTTAGCTAATTCTTCTTCGCTATATGTTTCAATTACTTTTTTCAATTCTGCATGAATTTCATTCATAGTAGAAGGTAAAATCCTCAAATAAATTACGCCGCTTCCCATGCCAACGATAAACACCAAATTTCCATAATCTCTATCTCGAGTAACAAAAATTCTTTTTTGGCTATGAGCCACTTTGAGCAACTCTGTATCTTCAGCACGAGATAAATTTAATTCCGAGGCAGTTACTACATCATATCCTTGTTCTCGTAAAAACTGTTCTGTCAGGGCATATACATCTTGGTCAAGCAAAAATTTCATGCCGTCACCGAAGAAATATGAATATCTTCAGAGGCCACCAAGGCAATCACATACTGCATACAAGCTTGAACATCTTCTATTTTCAAAGCCGGGTAATAATCTCTAACAATCTGCTCAAAAGATAAGCCTTCATTAATCAGTTCAAGCACATTTTGCACAGTAATCCGCGTGCCTTTAATAATAGGTTTACCAAAATGAATTTGTGGATTAACAACAATTCTATCCATAAGTCGCCTCTTTGTAATTGTATCACCTCTTAATACTTTGGCTCTTCAATATAATGCAACTTTTCAGGATGCTCACGCACAATGACAGACATATGCTCAAAAAATTCATTTGCCGTCAGATAATGCACTTTCGCCGCGCCTACTGGAATCTCTTTAATCACGCCTGCATGTAAAAGATCGTTCATGCCGGGCGTGATGTAGGTTTTCACGCGCTCGTGATTACGCACATACATCGTATAAGTTTTGATCTGCGGTTTTCTATCATAGCCCATGTAAATGCCAGCGAACTCTTTGATGCGGCGATAATCGCAACCCACGTTATATTCAATATAATGATGCATCGAAAAAGAGTTATTGAAATCCAAACCAATGCTAACGATCATGGCGTTGAGTTTGTGAAACAAAGCAAAAG
>JADLCG010000253.1 GCA_020847355.1 Anaerolineales bacterium
CGCCTGCGCCGGGTTCGGGAAACCACAAACGCTGAATATGTTTTTTAGCCAGCGTCATCGCCGCGTCAAAACGAATGATCGGAAAATTTCGCGCTACATGCAAAATGGTTTGGATCACGGCTTCGCGCACTTCGGCTTTGGCGTAATTCAATTGCGCCGTGTCATTCCACGGAAACGCCGTGCCATCGTTGCCGTGATAAATATATTGCAGATCGCCAGTTTGATGATCGCGTCTTTGAAAAACCACCGCCGCGTCGCTATGATTGTAATAATGATCTTCCAAGTAAATTCCCACGCGCAAATCATCCGAAAGGTTTTCAGAGCGAAAAGAATACGCGGGGTATGGCGAAGAGGGTAGGGATAAAAACCAATCGGGGTGTTCCACCACCCAAGTTGAATCAATGCCCATGTGATTCGGGACCATATCCGCCGAAAGACGAATGCCGCGCTCGCCCGCTCGTTGGCGCAAACGCTCGAGCGCATCCCAGCCGCCCAAATCCGCCGCAATATCATACGAAAATAAAGAATACGCCGAAGCGACTGCATCCGCTTGTCCCATGCGTTGTTTTATTTTTTGCGAGGCGCGGCTCCGTTCCCACAAGCCAATCAACCACAAACCGGTGAAGCCGCGTTTTGCCAGCAAATCCAATTCTTCATTTGGAATTTGATCGAGCGTGCGAATCGCATACTGATATTTTTTTGAAAGTTGCGCGAGCCAAACGTAAGAATTTTTAGCGATTAAAACCAGACGCGGCATCCAATCTTGATCGGGGCTAAAGCGCTGAGTTTCCGCATATTCCGGCTCGCTAAAAGTTGGAACTTGCGCCTCATGCTTAACTGAAGCCTGGTTGCCCGCCCGATGCACAAGTTCTTCCTGAATATAATCCAGCCCGCGCAGGACGCGCATAGAAAAAATCTCGCCGAGAATATAGCCCCATTTTTCGATCATAAAACGCAGTTGCCCTTCAAGCGAATCCGGGTGGGCTTGGATCGGCGCTATGAGCAAATCAGTGAGCGCATCTTCAAATTCGGCGGAAGTTCTCCCGCCGAGCGAAGGTTGATTCGCAAAAAATGCCAGCAGTTTCTGTACAAATTCGTTATACGCAGAAGCTTGCAGGGCTGATTCGTCAAATAAATCGCGGTAGGCTTGTAAAGCCGGATTGCGGTTGGCGTTTTGAATAAGCAAAATCTCTTCAATTGCCGCGGCGCGCACGCCGCGACTGAGATCGCCAAACTGCGGAACCTGCGTAGCTAAATAAATTCCCGCCGTTTGTGCGCCGCGAAAAACCGCCAAAGGCGGAAATTCCTCGGTGAATTTCACCAAAGTCGATTCATACTTAGAGCCAAGCGCGGCTTGGAGACTTCCCATCGCGCGCCCCATAATGCCAGAGTGACGGCTGTAATAATGCCGCAGGATGAGATGGTAGGCTTCATCCAGCAGAGAAATTGCATATAGATCGGTAGCCAGCGCGGGCGTGGCGCGAAGCGCAGAGATTTGCGTCGCCAATTTACGGGCGGCGGCTAAATCCTTTAAGACGATCTGTCCGTCCGGGTTGTAAAAATCCAAGGGGAAGTTATATTGCTGACGGGCGCTTTTTGCGGTGAGCATGACAACAATGATAACCGATTATCGTTTGTTTTCGAGTAAAATTTGAGAGCGTATGAACTATTCATTGATCAACTTCGTCGTCACTTTATCGCTGGCATTGATGTATCTGCCGCTGATCTTTTTTATCGTTCAGCGGCGCGAGGAAGAGCAGAGCCTTTCGCTCTGGCTGGCAGTCGCTTATGCTTTATTAGCGATGGTTTTGAATTTTACGGAAGCCTTATGGAAAAATAGCGCCGGGGATTTGCGCGGTTTTCAAGAACTTCAACACTACGGCATTTTGACCTTAATGGCTTTGATTATTCTCACCGTGAAGTTTTTCTTGAAGCAGGAAAATTGGTGGGGTTGGGTGGGGCTGTGGGCTTTTTGGATCTTTGGGCTGGCTTTATTACAAACCAACGCCCTCAACCTGCAGGAAACGTATCAATTTGGAAAACTTGTTTTGCACAGCGCGCGTCTGGCTCCGGCGTGGGCAGTTTTGGGCTGGTCGCTTTTAGCAATTGGCTTAGCGCTAACCATCGTCAACGCTAGTAAAAGCGCGCGCCAGCAGTTGTTTCGCAATCGCTTAAATTATTGGTGGCCCGCTTTCTGCTTGGTCTTTCTCAACGATATTTTGTTTTTCTCGGCGCATCCTATCGTGGGCAGTCCATTGAGATTTGTGGCGACGATCTTCATGGGCTATGTTGTCGTCACGCACGATCTCCCAGACCTACGGTTAATGTTGCGGCGCGTATTCGCTTATACATTGATCGCCGCTTTGATCGTTGGTTTGTATTCGGCGGGCTTTTTATTGATTGAGGCGATCTTTGGAGACGAGCAAAATTTCAATCCGCTGTTTGCCGGAGCGGCGCTCTCATTGATTTTAGCTTTGCTCTTCGCGCCGCTGTTCAACATGATCACGCGCGCCGTAAACGCTTGGCTCAAAGCCGATCAGTACGACGCTAACCGCACGATTCATCAATACAGCGAAAGCATCAGCAACATCTTGGATATGGAGAAACTCGCCAGCATGGCGGTTGACATTATCAAAGAAGCGATGCAAATCCAAATTGGATTTTTGTTTTTAGTCGATTCAGAGCGCGAAGCCGACGGCAGGAAGACTTATCGGCTACGCTTTGCGACTGAAGGACAACAAAACCCAACCATTGAATTGGAAGAAAACGGACCGATCGCCGCTTATTTTTTACGCGAACAAAAACCGCTCCTCCAATATGACCTAGACCTGCTCCCCGCCTTTAGAAATTCCTCCGCCTCAGCCAGAACTTGGTTCACTCAACTTCAAACTGAAGTTTATATTCCAATCTTCGCCAAGCGCCAATGGATTGGTTTGTTAGCTTTCGGCGGGAAAACGAGCAATAACCGCTACACCCGCGAAGACCTTATGACGCTCAGCGCGCACGCCAACCAAACTGCGGTTGCGCTGGAAAACGCCCGCCTCGTGGATAATTTAATGCGCCTAAACAACGAACTGCGCTTGGCGCGCCGTCAATTAGAAAAGAACAATCACGATTTGGAAAGAATTGACCAAGCTAAGTCTGACTTCATCAGCATTGCCTCGCACGAGTTACGCACGCCGCTGACGCTGATCAAGGGCTATACCGAAATGCTCATGGAAGATACGCGTATTGACGAAAGCGTGCAACTCGGCATGAAAAAAATCCATGAAGGTACGCTTCGTTTGCACGAGGTGATGGATTCGATGTTTGACATCGCGCAAATTGACGCGCGTTCGCTCAAACCGCATTTACAATCAATCGCCCTGGGGAGTTTGATCAAAGAAGCGGCGCTGGAACAATCGCGGACAGTGAAGGAGCGTCAGCAATCCATCACGATTGATTTGCCCGCCCTGCCTTATGTCAAAGTAGACCCGAATCTCTTGATCAAATTATTTCACCATTTGATTCGTAACGCGATCAAATTCACGCCGAACGGCGGGAAAATTATGATCGGCGGACATGCCATTCCGGCAATTATGGATTTACCCAACGGCGGCGTGGAAATCATCTTCAGCGATACCGGCGTGGGCGTAGACCCAAATTATCGGGAAATTATTTTCACTAAATTTTATCAGCCCAGCGAATTAGGCAAACATTCCACCAGCAAGACGCGCTTCAAAGGCGGCGGCTCCGGTTTGGGATTGGCTCTTTCCAAAGGCATTATTGAGGCGCATGGCGGAAAAATTTACGTTGAGAGCGCCGGCTATGACGAAGTCAATTTTCCCGGCAGTCATTTCCATGTGATTTTGCCGTTGAGCAAATTGGAACTCGGCGAAATTCCGCAAATGAGCCAAACGCTCAAACTTGAGATCAAAGCCTAAAGCGCCTTACGATACACGCGATTATTTTTATACTCCACGCCGTTTAAGTTTTTCAAATCTGCGCGCATTTGTTCGGTAGTCTCCGCCACTTGAGTCATTTCCACGTGCTTAAACTGTTGAAACTCCAATAACGTTTTGCCCATTGCGTAATACAAAAGCGCGTTACCGCCATGACCTTGAAACTCCGGCAAAATCCCCATACCGTTGACGGATACCGTTTGCGTGCGGCGCATTTCTAAAAGCAAATCAATCAGCCCGAATGGAAACAACTTTCCTTTTGCGCGTTGCAATGCGGCGGAAACATCGTGAAAGGCGAATAAGAAGCCGACAATATCCTCATTGTGCGTGATCACCTTGATCAAGCGATGATCTGCAACCGTCATAATATTTTCAACGACAAAATTAATTTCTCGCGGCGTAAGCGGATAATATTCCCAATTATGAACGAAGGCTTGATTATAGGCTTTGCCAATTCGGCTTGCCCAACTGAGCAATTCTTTTTTATTTACAAAATTCTTCACGCGCAAATTGCCGCGTTGCATAACGCGCTCGGCAATTTTTTCAACCCGCTCCGGGATTTTGAATTGCTCCGCCGGCAAATAGCAAGAAACAAAATCTACTTCCTTCACAAAGCCTTGCGCCTCAACCAAAGCTTGATAATAAGCGTGATTATAGGTCAGCATGGTCATGGTTTGACGATGCGCCTGCCCCATAGTTTGAAGCCCGTAACCATCCAGCGGACCGAGCCCTTTCGGACCGACAACTTGATCTAAGCCCCGCGCTTTAGACCACTCGAAAACTGCGTTGAATAAAGCGGTTGCGGCTTCTAAATCATCCTCGCATTCAAAGAAATAAAAGTCGGCAGTTTGCTCCCGATGATATTGATTGAAGGGTTTGTTCTCAATTGCGGCAATGCGCCCCACATCCCGCCCATCGCGCACGGCGAGGAAAAAGTCCACATCCGAATGTTCGTGAAAAGGATGTTTCTTTCTGTTCAGTTGATTGTATGCGTCAATGTTTAACGGCGGAACCCATTGCGGGCATTTTTTATAAATTTGAAACGGCAGTTCCACAAAGCGCTTCACTTGGCGTTTGTTTTCCGTGTTCACTTTTTCGATAATCAGCATACCGATCTCCATAAATCTTTTGTAAGTATATACCCCGCCAAGTCAAGATAGTCACAGCTTAAAGCGCAGAATAAAGAGCGCTATACTTGAAAAATTCCAAAAAAACTGAGGCATTATGAGCGACTCATCTCA
>JADLCG010000254.1 GCA_020847355.1 Anaerolineales bacterium
CCGCGTGAATTAGTGAAATTCGCGGCAAAAGATTTGTGGTAACAACTTAGGTTGTTTGATTGAATTGTATCATTTAGATTTCAATTAATTCTGCGCCGCGCGCGGCGTGAGTTATATAAATTTCAGGTTGTAAATTGGTTCGCGCTTGATATGTTTCCGCCAACGTGAGCGCGAAATTTTCCGCGTGAGTTTGCTCCACTAAATTCACTGTGCAACCCCCAAAGCCCGCGCCGGTGAGTCGCGCGCCATAACAACCTTTCAACGTCTGCGCGATTTCAACCATGCTGTTCAACTCGGCGCAAGAGACTTCATATAAATCCCGCAAACTGGCGTGACATTGATTCATCAACTGCCCAAATTCTTGAATCTTGCCGGCGGATAATAACGCCTCCACTTGATTCATCCGCTCAATTTCTTCCACGACATGACGCGCGCGCCGCTCTAGCTTAACTGGGAGTTGGTCGCTGAGCCGATTGAAATCTTCCACGCGGACGTCTCTTAGAGCGCGGATGTGCGGCAAAGATTTTTGTAATAAACGCACGGCTTCCGCGCAAGCCTGATGACGTTCGTTATACGCGCTAGCGGCGAGTTTGCGGCGTATGCTTGTATCGGCGATCACGATGGCGATATCTGTGGGTAGCGTCAGCGGTTTCCATTCTAAAGAGCGGCAGTCTAATAAAAGCAATTTATCTTTTATGCCGCAAGCCGAAGCGAATTGATCCATGATTCCGCAATTGACCCCAACGTATTGACTTTCAGCTTTTTGCGCGAGCAATGCCAATTGTAGGGCGGGCATTTCCCAGCCGCCGAGCGCTTGCCAAGCGAGCATAAAACCCATCTCCACGGCGGCGGATGAACTTAGCCCCGCGCCGCGCGGCACATTGGAAGAGAAAACTGCGTTCATGGCTGGCGTTGATAAATTCTCCTGCCTGAGCGACCACAGCACGCCCGCTGGATAAAATGCCCATTCGGGCAGGGGCGTTGCATCGGCTTGGGTTTTGGCGGAAACTGATTCGGCGGAGAAAAATGCTTCTTGGTTCAAATCCACAGCCCAGAGCGTGGAATGCGGCGTAGCGCTTGGCGAGCAGGCGATGTATGTGGCGCGGTCAATTGCGGCCGGCAGGACTAATCCCGCGTTGTAATCCACATGCTCGCCTAATAAATTGACCCGCCCAGGCGCGCGGATGAGATATTGCGGCTGACTTTTGAATCGATTTATATATTTGGAGATGACTTGCTCGGCAAGTTCCATCCGGGTATTGTAATCAATTAAACATTGCCTTGACAAATTGCCTTGACGGCATATAATCACGACCAATAAAATAAAACTGTGATGAGGACGAGTACGCGCCGTACGACGGTTCAGAGAGCAGGCAGTTAGCGATGAGAGCCTTGCCCGAGACGACAGCGCCGAATGGACCTTGGAGTTGTGAAGAGAAAGATACATGGCGTATCGAGTACCAGAGACGGGAACTGCGCCCGTTATCCCGCAGAGTTTCTTAGCGCAATAGCAAACTATTGAACTAGCAAACTACAAGAGTGAAGCTGGCTTTCCCCCTGTTGCATCACAACAGGGATTTTTTGTTAAGCGGGGTGGTTGGCTTAATTCGGGTGGCACCGCGAACTTTACGTTCGTCCCGTGATTGGGACGAACGTATTTTTATTTAATCCAGAAAGGAGTGACGATGAATACGCAGATTGATCTTTCTTTGAAGCCGGAAGGCGCGGAGCAAGCGGCGGTTGTGGAGCAAAAGCCTGTGGAAGTTGGCTTGATCGTTCTTTCGGCGGAACAGGTTTACGCGCAACGCCTAGCGGAAGGCTCGTTGAACGCTGTGCCTAACCCGAGCTATGTGCCTTAAATAAGCTTTATTCAAATTCAATTCTAAGGAGAAACTATTATGTCTGACCAAACTCGTTTTAATTTGTCGCAAGCCGATTTGCCGAAATTTTGGTACAACGTCAATGCCGATAGTCCGGTGGCGCCCGCGCCGGTTTTGCACCCGGGCACGCTGGAGCCAGTGACGCCGGATTTTCTTTCTGTGCTGTTTCCAATGGATTTGATCATGCAGGAGATCAGCGCGGAACGCTATATTGAGATTCCTGAAGAAGTGCGCGAGATTTATAAATTATGGAGACCTACTCCGTTAATTCGCGCCGCGCGGCTGGAGAAGGCGCTCGGCACGCCCGCGCATATTTACTACAAATATGAAGGCGCTTCGCCGGTGGGCAGTCACAAACCGAATACGGCGGTGGCGCAAGCCTTCTATAATAAGATTGGCGGCACGCACGCGATGACGACTGAGACGGGCGCCGGTCAGTGGGGCACTTCGCTGGCGATGGCTTGCAACTATTTTGAGCTTGATTTGGAAGTCTATATGGTCAAGGTTTCGTATGGGCAAAAGCCGTATCGCCGTATTTTTATGGAAACCTTTGGCGCGCAAGTGTATGCTAGCCCAACGGATCGAACCAACTACGGGCGTTCTTTGCTGGCGAAAGATCCGCAGAACCCGGGCTCGTTGGGCATTGCAATTTCCGAGGCGGTAGAGGCGGCGGCTTCTTCCGGCGGGAAGAAAAAATATGGGCTTGGCTCGGTGCTTAATCATGTTTTGTTGCATCAAACTGTGATCGGCGAAGAAGCGCTCAAACAAATGGATTTGGCGGGAGAATATCCAGATGTAGTGATTGGTTGTGCGGGCGGCGGCTCAAACTTTGCCGGTATCGCCTTTCCTTTCCTGCGTGAAAATCTCAAAAACGGACAGCGCACGCGCTTGTTGGCTGTGGAGCCGACCGCCACGCCATCCTTGACGAAGGGCGTTTA
>JADLCG010000255.1 GCA_020847355.1 Anaerolineales bacterium
AGCCGCTCGTTGTAGATACTGGTATCAAAACTGGAATCAAAGTCCGCTACGAAGACCCAAAAACCGTCGGCGCAGATCGCATCTGCGACGCGGCGGCGGTGATGAAACTTTACGGCGGACCCGCCTGTGTGATTGACTTTGGAACCGCCACCACCTTCAACGCCTTGACCAAAGATAATGAATATCTGGGCGGCGCGATTACTGCCGGAGTCAACCTTGCCGCTGAAGCGCTCTACGCGCGCGCCGCCAAACTTCCAAACATAGAACTCCAAAGGCCGCCTTCCGTCATTGGGCGCAACACCGTCCACGCCATGCAATCTGGTTTGCTGTTTGGGTATGTGAGCATGGTCGAGGGTATGGTCGCCAGATTCAGGTCTGAGTTAGGAAGCGAGATGAAAGTCATCGCCACCGGCGGGCTTTCTGAATCTATTGCCAAAGAAACGCAAGTTATCAACATCATCGCGCCGTGGCTCACGTTGGACGGTTTACGCATTATCTGGGAACTCAATCAATAATATGAAAAAAATTATCGTTTTATTTTTGGGGATGTCTATTCTGCTGTCTGCTTGCAACGCCGGAATTTTTTCTACGCCCACAGCAACGCCCACCGTGACATTCACGCCCCTGCCTCCAACCGCAACTGCTACAGTTACGAACACAGCCACCATCACCCCAACATTTACGCCCGCGCCCACCGCAACGCCCACTTGGGTCTATCAAGGTCCTAATCATGTGGTTGTGCCAATACTTTTATATCATTGGATCGAAGAATCCAAAAACGATGGACCGAATTACACCAGCCCGTATTACGTCAAACCCGAACTATTTGAAGCCGAAATGAAACTCCTGCATGATTGGGGCTATCAAACCATCACGATTGATATGTTGCTCAAAGCCATTAACGAAGGCGCAGAACTTCCCCCCCGCCCGATGATCATCACGCTGGATGACGGGCATGTAGATAATTACACCAATGCCTTTCCGATCATGCAAAAATATGGTTTCACGGGAACGCTATATCTGGTGGGCAATTATATTGGCGCGGACGGCTACATGACCGTGGAGCAAGCTAGGGAAATGGTGAATGCCGGTTGGGAAGTTGGCAGTCATACCATGAATCATTTAGATCTCAACGCGCTGGATACCGAACGTCAAAGATATGAAATCGTCGAATCAAAAAAGGTTTTAGAAGAAAAACTCGGCGTTCCGGTTAAAACCATTGCCTACCCCTTTGGGTTGAGCAACGGCGGCGCGCTCAGTTATGTGCACTTCGCCGGTTATGTTGCCGGCATGGGGCTGGGTTTCACGCACGATCAGGGCGCCGGAAATATTTTCACCTTGCAACGCCGCGATGTTAAAGGGACGTATGACGTCAAGCAATTTGCGGATTTTCTCCCCTGGCAAGGCGACCCGAGTTTTTTACCGACAGATACGCCCGCGCCAACGGCTACGCCTTCGCGCACGCCCAACCCAACCAAAACTCCGTAGCTATTCCGAAAATAGCCGATAAAAAGAATCGGGCAGATCGGCAACGCGATAAATTCTCAGCGTTGAGATATTTTTAATTTCAATGCTGTGCTCTGGTTCAATGCCTAAAGCGTCCACAAAGCGCTGCGTATTCGGCGTGCGCGGCGCAAAGGCGTCATTGATCACCAGATAATCAGATTGCTTAATTCTTTCCAACATCGAAGCCATCTGCGGCTCTTCTACAAACAGCGGATTGAGGATGATCGTCTTGCCCTTAAAAAAATAAGAAAACGGTCCGCGCCCGCGAAACGCGAATGCCGTTAATTCTTCAGCTTTCGGTTTTTGATTGAGATACACAGCCGCCTGCTCAAAGCCTTCGCCGTAATCGGAAGCGGGCGCATACCCCAACGCCGCCACCGCAATCGGATTATTGTATGTGTAGTAATACGGATAGTTTGACGCGGCGCTGAATAATTGAAAGAGGATCAAAACCGCCGCACCGCCCGCCCGGACTGCAAACTGGTTCGCGGTTGCCCATTTCATTTCCCAACTCCCAAGCAGAATGCACCAACCCAAGGCGGCGATCAGATCCATGCTCACATGACTCGCCATAATATAATGCGGCGAATTCCGTCCTTGCGCGGCGCTGAACAGCAAAATAAACATCGCCGCGTTGACCAACAAATATAATATCAAGCGTTTAATCTGTGGCGCTGTTTCTTGACGAAATACCGCATAAAGCGCAAACAGTAATCCCAGCCAAGCCAACGGCGTTTCTTTGATAAAAACCTGCGAAATAAATCTTTCCGCTGAGCCATGTAACGAAGCTAAGCTAAACGTACTCGGTTGCAGTTCATGCGTCACTTGCAAGCGCGCGCCCTGAAACGCATAACTAAAAGCGTTGCCATACACTTCATAGAGCATTTTGCCGGGGGCAACCCACATGCCGGGCCAGAGGATAAAGTAAGCCAAGCCTAGTTGAACGAACCATAAGCCTAAAATCTTCAAATGGTTGAGCAAAGCAGTTTTGAAGCTAACTTTTTTGGCTTGCTCAAAAACGGCAAACGCCAAAATCAAAGCAATGGATGGGAACATCGCCATTGCCGAAGATTTGGTCAATTGCGCCAAAGCCGCAGAGACTGCCGAGATGAATAAATACCACCACTTGCGTTCAAATTCCAAATAGGCAACTAGCCCCAAAATGGAGGCAATTGTAAAAAAGGCGACGAGCGCCTCGTGGCTCAGCACGCGTGAATGCCCCAGAAAATACGGCGCGCTGGAGATCAAAGCCACAGCCAGAAATGCTTTTTCGTCTCCAATCAAAACCGCGAGCAGATAAAAAATAATCAGCGCGAAGAGAACGATCAGCGCCACCTGAAACAAGCGGCTGAGGTAGAGTAAATGCAATGGGTCGTGACCATGCTCAATTAAGAAGGGATCGAACTTTTCTTTATCCACGTCAAAATAACCCTGACCGAATCCGCGATAATCGGGAAAATCCACCAGAAATGCCGCCGTGATGACCGACATCGTGGTCACCGCCGGATGATATTCATAGACTGTATTTTGGAATTCGCGTTGCCCAAGCGCGTAATAATAATTTGCGCCAACAGAAAGCCAAAAAGGCTCATCAATGGTTACGAAGGAATCTAAAGAAGCTAAGCGCGGAATTAAAGTAAACGCCAATAAAAGCAGAGTTAGAATCGTTTTACGATATTTCATATTTACTCGGCGTAAAAACTGGCGGGGATATCGGA
>JADLCG010000256.1 GCA_020847355.1 Anaerolineales bacterium
CGGCGAATTCGCGGTTATCGTCCAACAAGAAGATACCGACGTGATAATAGCCGAATTGTTCGCTGATCACTTGCGTGATTTTTGAAATGAGCGTTTCTGAATCTTGGATATTGGAGACGATCGCGGAAACTTGCGCGATGGCTTCAAACTGGCGCGCGCGCCGTTCGCTTTGCTGAGTCGCCGCTTCTAAATCTAAAGTTCTTTCGGTTACGCGCTTTTCCAGTGAAGTTTGCAATTCGGTGAGCGCCCGATTTTCGGCTAAGTAATTTTTTTCATTTTCGCGCGCTTTGCGAAGGTTTTCATTCATGCGGTTGAGAAGCAGTTGCATGAGCGCGGAACAGGCAATCAGCAGAATTGGCACGATAATTGCGTCGTCTATGCCGGTGGGGATATAGCGAATTAGACGTTGAAGATCAAAGTAGGAAATGGCGATAGTTGAGAAGATGATGATTGTCGCAATGAACGCTATGGCACGCGGACCTAGCAACACGGCGCTGGCGATTAAGATGATTGGAAGCCCCAGCATACCGGAACTTTTTAGCCCGTTGGAAGTGAAGGCGATCGAGTTAATCGCGACAATGAGAGAGAGCGGAACGATAACTTTGGTTGGGTAAACGTTGCCGCGTAAGAGATAAAGCAGGGATATAAATTGAAGCAGGAGCGTGATCAGTAAGGCGGTGAAGGCGGCGGGATTTTTTGAGCTTTCGTCCAAGACGCCGCTGGCAATCGGCAAAATTAATATGTTCGCGCCCATGACGAAAAAGAGAATATTGCGCGCCAACAGAATGAACGATGGGTCTTGATCGTCTTCGTTACGAATGAAATTGAGCAACCGTGAAATCATGGATATCTCCTAGTCGCTTTGTTCGGCGTCTTCCTGCGTGAACTGGATGGAAACGTCTGCGCTGGAAAGATTAGAGCCGAGTTCTTTGATCGTGGTTTCGATGATGTTTTCAAGATTAACCAAACCGCTAATTTTTGAGGTGATCTCGCCGATGGTTTTTTCTTTTGCCGCGCGTTTTTGGGCTTCTTGTAATAAGCGCGCGTTCTCAATTGCCAGCGAAGTTCTATCCGCCGCGGCTTGCAGGAGGGCGAGTTCGTCTTCGCTCCAGCTACGCTTTGAATCAAGCGAGTTTAATTTTATACTACCAATCCTTGTTCCACGGACAGTTAACGGAATTGTAAGATCGTAGGCGTCTGGTTTTTTGCCGTTTTGGGGCGCTGTTTTTGCGTCCACGCCGTTGAAGGTAATTGCGTCAATGGTTTTTTGACCCGCAAACTGTCTCCAACTCTGGCGGCTTAATTCGATGGAGGCGTTTTCGGCTCTTTGCAGGGCTTCGCGCGTTTGTTGGTATGACCTTGCGTTTTGAATCGCAATGCTGACCTGCCTTGCCAAGGTGGTCATTAGATTAATGTCTTCGCGATCAAAGGCGTTTTTCTCGCGGCTTTGTACGTCTAAAACCCCGATGATCTCACTGCCGACTGTGAGCGGCAAGGTGATTTCCGATTGCGTTAATGAAAGTTCTGGATTTGTGGAATAGGTGGCGTCTTTATCCGTATTCAGCGCCACGCGGACTTTTCCGCTTTTCGCCGCAAACCCAACCAAACTGGATTCGTTGACCGGCACGCGATGTTGACGATTGATGAGACGCTTACCGCCTTCGCTATTCGAGGCGGTTAAGATTGCATATTCTTTGCGTAAGTCGAGCAAGTAAACGCCGACATGGTAGAAATTGAATTGTTGGCTGATAGTCTCTACGACTTTTGAGAGTAAGTCGTCGCTACTCACCTCAGTTGAACCGATGACTTGGGCGATGCGCGCGACCGATTCAAACTGCAAGGCGCGTTGCTCGTTATTTTTATTAGCGATTTCCAATTCGCTGGTGCGTTCGGAAATACGTTTTTCTAGATTGGCTAATGTGTCGCTTAATATTTCCGTCATGTTGTTGAACGCGGTAGCTAATTTCCCAGTCTCGTCTTGCGTTGCAACGACTGCTCTGGCAGAAAGATCGCCCGCTGAAATTGTATCTACTGTGCGCGTTAATTTGACCAGCGGTCTGGTAATTAATTGACCTACCCAAAGGCTGATGAGAAGCGCGACAATAAACAGCCCAATGATAATATAGATGCCGCCGCTATTGATATTCTGCATAGTCGCCTCTGTGGCTTTGTTGGCGGCGGTGATTTCGGCGGTGAATTCAGTTTCTGGCGCAACGATAACCAAGCGATAGCTTGAGGTCTTGAGCGGCGTGAAAACGATGAAATTTGGTTCGCCGTTTCTTTGCACGCTGGCGATCCCGCTTTCGCCGGTGACGATCTTTGCGGTAATTGACTGAAGGTCAGAAGAGCCTTTTGCTAAAATGCTTTGATGCGGCGTTTCGTTTTCTTTGAGAACTTCAGGTTGGAGGTTGTATAGTTCGTACCCCTGTGGCGGCATGACGAGAATACGCCCGCCTGCGTCTACGAGAAAGGCGAAGCCGGTTTTGCCGGGGTGAATATTGGCGATCTGTTCGGAGATTTTATCCAGTTTGATATCTGCTGAAATTACGCCTAGGAAAACGTCGCCTTCATAGACCGGGCTGGATACAGTCACAACCAGCCCTTGCTTGGCTGGGTCTACATAAATATCGGTCCACTTCACCGCGCGTTCTGGGTTGTTTTGCGGCTCTGCAATTGTGTAAAACGCTTCGCCCTGCGCGTTGAAATCCGGCCCGGGGCCATTTTGAGCGAGGTTGATATTGGGATAGTAGGTTGACGTTCCGATCTTGCTGATGTAATACAGCGCGATCACTTCTGGATGAGTGGCTAAGAAGGCGGACGCGCTGAAATCTAAATAGGCGGTTGTGTTCAAATCTGCGATGACGGCTTCGTTGAAAGGCATGATAGATGGAATAAAAACAGAAGAAGGGTCGGCGGGGGAGTTGCCGTATTGCCCGCCGGAGAGTTGGTAAACTTTAGTGGCGGCATCCCAATAAGCGCCCTGACTTAGCGTCGCTTTATTTTTTTCTAAGTTGGCGCGTAAATCCGCGAGAAGGATTAAGTCCGAGCGGATTTCATCAAAAAGTGAATTGGCAATTTCCGCTTCGCTCTTAACTGTGGCGGTTAAATTATCCTCGATTCTGGCGCGCCCTTCCTGCTCATAGCGTTGGGTTAGCGCGCTAAGAATTTGCCCAACCTGACCGGCGCCAAGCGCCGTTTGAGAGATGATGATCAGGATGCCTGTGCCGAGAATGCCGAGGGTTATTTTGACCTGTAATGAATATCGGTTGAATTGTCTGACCATCACGATGATGACGAAGATGGCAAGACCGCTCATAATGTACGGAGCGAAAGCGAGGATTTGTTGTGAGGCGGCGAGTCTTTCGTAAGATAGCGAGCTATCTAAAAAGAAAGCCATTAATCCAAGCAGAATGCCTAGCGCGATTCCGGGGATTACGTATCTTGCCGACATGGCAAAGCTGGAAATGCCGACGATTAATACCAAAGCCGCTAAGGCAGTGAATAGCCCAAGCCCTTGAATCAGGAAGTTGATTCCCAAAATTACAATGGCTATGTTTACGCCAACGATCCACATGGCTTGAATATGGTTGCCTTTGCGAATCAGCGGCGAAATTACTAGGTTGATTGTCGTCGAGACAAAGAGGATTATGCTGAGCGTTGTAATTTGCCAGCTATGGCTCGTAATTCCGAAATAAAGCGTCAGGATGAAACTGATTATTCCGGCGACGATGAAAACAATGATAAATTGAAGCGCGTTTCGCTCAGGCGTGGATAAGCGTTCGCTAGGCGTGGACTGATTATTCATCTTCGCCTCCGATCTCGACGGTGATTTGCGCGCCGCCAATTTGCGCGCCCAACTCACGAACGGCAGTTTTGAGAATGGCTTCGATCTCCGTGCCAGAACCGATCTTTGCGGACATTTCTCGGATGGTTTGCTCGCGCGCGGCGCGGCGTTGCGACTCTTCAAGGAGTCGCGCATTTTCTAAGGATAGCGCGGCGCGCTCTAAGATGGCGGAGATTACGTCAAGTTCATCTTGCGTGAATTGACGCTGACTGCTGTTTTCAACGCTGAGCGTTCCAATTTTCTCGCCGCGTAAGCGAATTGGAAGATGTAGCCGCCCGTTGGTCGCGGCGCGGGAATTGCCCTCAGGGATTTCAATTGGTTCAGTCAGGAGTGTGGTTTGCAAGCCTTTGCGCTCAATACCGACTAAGTTTAGCGAATGCGTGAAGCGCTCCCAGCCGGCTTTGAGATTCTGACGATAGATCAAATCGCTCTCCATAAGCGCGCGCTGGGTTTCTTCATATAGAGTTGCGTTGGTGATCGCTACGGCTACTTGATCTGCCAGCGTGGAAAGAATTTCAATATCCTCTTGGGAGAAAGCGTTTGGCTCCGTGCTTTGTACGTCCAGCACGCCGATCACTTCGCCGCTTTTCAGAAGCGGGAGGGCAATTTCGGAGTGGGTGTCTGGGAGGTCGGGATTGTTGAAGTAAACCGCATCAGACCCGGTGTCCAGCGCGACGCGCGGCTTTCCCGTTCCAGAGGCATATCCGACGATCCCGGTTTGACCTACTAAAAGTTTGTGATTCCGCATTAGCATATTCTGCCCGCCTGCGCTGTTTGCGGCGCGTAGGACTGCATATTCTTTGTTGAGGTCGAGCAGGAAGATGCCGACATGATAGAAGTTGAATTGCTCGCTGATGATTTGAACAATGTCCGGGAGCAGGTCTTCCAGATTTTGCGCTTGGTTGATGATGCGCGAAACTTCGGAAATGCTGGCGAATTGTTTGGCGCGTCTTGCGATTTTTTCGTTGGCGATTTTGATTTCCGAAGTGCGTTGATTGATGCGCGTTTCAAGGTCGCTTAAGTTTTCGCGCAGGCGATAGGTCATGGTATTGAAAGCTTTGCCGAGCGTGCCGATTTCATCTTCAGTGGTGATGATCGCTTGCGTGGATAAATAACCTTCGATGATACGGTTCGCCGCCAGCGTTAGGCGCAGAATAGGCAGAGCGATGATTTGCGAGATGAGCAAACTGATGACGACGGCAAAAAATAAGAGCGCAATAAAGATGACTGCGCCTAAGCGAAGCGCGCTTTGGGTTTGCGCTTGCACGTCCTTATTGGCGGTTTGAATAGCTTGTTGCATTTCTGCAGTCGGCACGATCAACGCCAGAATATAATGACTTGTAGGAATTTGCGCGTAAGAAATGTAATTCTCAACGCCGTTGAGATTGATCGTCGCCAAGCCAGAACCGCCTGCGACCATGCGATTTGTAATTGATTTAATGCTATCGCCGCCGATGCCGATCACCACTTGTTTGGAATAGTTTTCCGGCGTTAAATCTTCAGGGCGCAAGCCATACATCGCATAACCTGCGGGCGGCATGTAAATAATATGCCCGTCGTCGTCTATGACGATAGCGTAGCCGCTGTTTCCAACCTTTATTTTTGAAACTTGCTCCGCAACTTTGGCGAGTTGAATATCGGCGGCAATTACGCCGTGAAATTGATTCCCGAAATAAAGCGGCGAAGCGACGGTTACTACCAGCCCGCCGCCAGCCGCATCCACATAGGGGATCGCCCATTGAGTTTTTCGATCGGGGTTGAATTCGGGAGAGGTGATTTGATAATAAGGGCGCTCAGCCGCATTGAATCCTTCCGGCACAAGACTTGCCAGATCAATATTTGGATAATAACGAGTGGCGCCATTTGGAGAAATTTCATAAATCGAAAGAATCTCGGGCGATTTAGCCAAAATTTGCGGAGCCGCAAAATCTAGATACGCTGAAACGTTCATTTCTTGCAAAGCGTCTTCGCTCAATTCAATATCGGCTGGCGCATACAGTGAGGCTGGTTCAGATTTAGAATTTCCATAACGCCCGGAACTCAATTGAAATATGCTGGTTTTTGCATCCCAATACGTTCCAGCGCCAAGCGTCGCCTTTTGCTTTTCAAGGGAAACGCGATAGGCTGTCAGGCTTTCTACTTCAAGCTCAACCTCTTTGAAGAATTGATCCACGCTGACCGCCTGGTTTATGGCGACGCTTTCGACCTGATCTTCGGCGGAAATTTTGACGTTCTTAGAAAGTTGTTCGGATAAATAGCCAGTCAAACCTTCGGCGCGATTGAGCGCGAAACTCGCCAAACTTGCTAGCGCAATGCCGCTCGTGGCTAAAATGCCCAAGGTGATTTTGGTGCGAATGTCTAACGTGGAAAATTCACGCGCCAAATAAATAATGAAGACGACGACCAACAGAATCGCAACCGCCCAATAGGCGTTCAAACTGCTTTCAGAAACAGAGGCGCGGCTACCCTGAGCGAACAGATCAATCAACAGCGCGGCGGAGGCGACGACCAATCCGCCAATGAACACGCGCCCGGTAATATCGCGCGGCAAAGTCGCCAGACTGATGATGCCAATCGCCCCAATTGTGAGTATCGCGCCGGGGACGCCGGCATTGATTTCAAAAAGCGGGGTGATCAGCGCTTGCAAGGCGATGACGGAAATTAGAACGCCGCTTCCTACTACGGGACGGTTGTTGCGCGCCATCCAAACCGCCAGCAAGCTGGCAATTAACGCTGGGAGCGTGTATTGCGCCTGCGCGTATGAACCATTGAATAAGATGTAAATAAATAAGCCGCCAAACGCCAACGCAAAAATGCCGCCGACGAGAACTGTGTTCCGGACGGAAGTTTGTTTTACTTCTGGCGCAGATGACGTAATTTTACTCAGAGTCACGTTTACTCCGTTTGCTCGTAAGCTGATTTTGAATCGGGAGCGATCTGCAAAATAACGCTCGCGTCGCCGATCACTTTTTCGAGTTCTTCCGCCGCGATGCCGAGGATATTTTCTACGCTTAATGCGGCGCTGAGGCGCGCAGTCGATTCCGAAATGGTCTTTTCTTTGAGGGCGCGGCGCTGACTTTCTTCCAGTAAACGCGCATTTTCCAGCGTGATGGCGGTGCGGTTGGCAGTCGCTTCGGCAATTGAAATTTCTTCGCTTGTCCAACGCCCGCCGATTCTTTCCATGCCGATCACGCCGATAATTTGCCCAGAGACGATCAATGGCGTAACGAGCGTGTAGGCGGCTGAGTTCCGATTAGGTTCGAGAATAACGGTTTTTCCGCTCTCTAATTGATTCCGTAACTCAGTTGGCAGATTTTGCGGGAGCGGCTGGATTTTGATGCCGTCATATTCGTAAGCCAATTTTTCTTGCTTGCTTTTCGCGTCCCAGTTGAGTTTGGTTTGCGCGCGATTGGTTGTATTTAATTCCGTAAGCGTAGATTCAACTTGCGCGACGAGTTGAGCGTTGTTAATTGCCGAGGAGAGTTGATCGGCAAGAATTTGAAAGATTTGTATCTCGCGCCTTGAAAAAGCGTTTTCTTGTTTTGAATGGATATTGAGTACGCCAATCGTTAAGCTTTTTCCGCGAAGCGGCAAGCCAAGCTCGGATTTGCTCTCAGGCAATAAGGAAGTTTGAGCGGAAGAGTAATCTGCTGAAGCTGAAGCTGTTTGCGCCTGCCCGGTTTGAAGTACGTTGTTGATCAAGCCTTGCGCGCCAAGGCGAACTTTGTAACCTTGATCTAACAATTCTTGCGCGGCTTCGCCGCTGGCGGCGCGGATTACGGCGTATTCATTGCGTTCGTCAAGCAGAAAAATGGACGTATGATCGAAGTCGAAACGCTCGTGAATGA
>JADLCG010000257.1 GCA_020847355.1 Anaerolineales bacterium
ACGCCGCTTCAGCTTGATCAAATGATCGTCACCTTTCGCCTCAAGCCGGATATTACCTGGTCCGACGGCACACCGCTCACTGCGGACGATTCCGTCTTCGCTTATTCCATCGCTTCAGACCCCAGCGCAATCGCCAATACCTATCTGCTGGATCGCACCGCCGTTTACGAAGCGGCAGACGCAACTTCTGTGCAATGGTGGGGTACGCCGGGCTTTATAGACCCAACGTATTTTACAAACTTCTGGCAACCCGTTCCCAAACATTTATGGAGTCAATTTCCCGCCGCCCAACTACCGCAAGTGGACGTTTCTTCGCGCGCGCCAGTCGGTTGGGGACCTTACGTCGTGCAGGAGTGGTCGGCTGGCGATCATATTACGCTGGCGAAAAACGCGCATTACTTCCGCGCTTCCGAAGGCTACCCAAAATTTGATTTCCTAACTTTTCGATTCATCTCAGACCCCAATACCGCCATCAGCGAATTATCTGCTGGAAGATGCGACATCCTCGACCCGACCATTCGGCTCGATGGACAAGCCGGGCTGTTGAAAGAAATGCAAGCCGGAGAACAAGCCCAAGCGTTTTTTACGCAAGGCATGAATATTGAATGGCTTGGCTTGGGGATTACCCCCGCCGTTTATGATGACGGTTACGATACGCTCTACCAAAAAGACCGCGCCGATATTTTTGCGGATGGTCACACGCGCCAAGCCATCGCTTATTGCGCGAACCGCCAAGCCGTAGTGGATCAGGTTTTGTTTGGGCTGGTGAGCGTGCCAAACACCTATCTGCCGGTTGAGCATCCGCTCTATGATAAAAACATAGACCCCATTCCGTTTGATCCGGCTGTGGGCATTTCCCTGCTCGAGCAAGCCGGCTGGAAGGATACCGACGGCAACCCAGCCACCCCGCGCCAAGCCGTTGCGGTCAAAAATGTTCCGGCTGGCACGCCGCTTCAACTGAGCTATTACACCACTGGCGCCACCCAGCGCAGGCAAGTCACCGATCTTCTCGCGCAATCCCTCGCGCAATGCGGCATTGGGCTTGAACTGCATTACCTCGATCAAAATGATTTATACGCTTCTGGACCTAGCGGCATTTTATTTGGTCGTCGCTTTGATTTGATCGAATACGCGATGGGCGTAAATGGCATTGAGCCGCCTTGCGCTTGGTTCACTAGCTCCGAAATCCCCTCAACTTCCAATTCATGGATCGGCACGAACGTCGCCGGCTATAAGAACCCGCAATTTGACGCCGCTTGCCGCGCCGCGCAACTTGCCCTGCCCGACGATCCAACTTACGCCGCGAGTTATCGCCAGACTGAAGTTCTATTTTCCACAGACCTGCCCGCCATCCCGCTGTATTATCGCCTGCGCGTTGCCGCCGCCCGCCCGGATTTTTGCCATTTTGATTTAGACCCCAGCGCCAACCCGCTTTGGAATATCGAAGCGTTTGATTATGGAGAAGGTTGCCGTCAGTAATGCGTAGAAATTTATTCGCGCTAATAATTGGATTAGCGCTCCTCGCCGCTTGCGCCCCGCAACCTGCTCCTGTTTCTACCAGCATTCCCACGCTGATTAATACGCCGCCCGCCCACGCGCCGGAACTGCGCCTCGGATTAATTGGCAAACCAACCGACGTGAATGTTTGGCAATTGTTTGACGAGAGCGGCGCGAGTTATGTCAATTACGCCTTAAGGTCTGAAACCTACCCGCGTTTATATCGGCTCGTTCCGCCAAATTCTGATTTTCAACCGCTCGCGGCGGATGGAATGCCTGAGCCAATTATTCAGGACGGCGAACAATATTCCGCCAGCGTCAAACTCCGCGCCGGATTAAAGTGGACGGACGGCAGTCCGTTCACAGCCGCAGACGTGGCTTTCACCGTCAACACTGCATTGCAATATGAACTTGGCTACGATTGGTCTTCCGCATACTCCCCGGATTTTCTCGCTTCAGCCGAAGCGCTGGATGAACTTACGGTTAAATTTTATTTCAAGCAAAAACCCAATGTTGGCGTTTGGCAATATGGAGCGTTGCAAGGTCCGCTGGCGCAAAAAGCCTTTTGGGAATCGCGCCTGCAAGCTTCTTCCGCTTTGTTGCCCGATGAAAAAATGACGCAGGATATAGCGGCCGCGACGAACTATTTCAATCTCGTGCA
The DNA here is from genome assembly GCA_020847355.1 of Anaerolineales bacterium. Lineage (GTDB taxonomy): Bacteria > Chloroflexota > Anaerolineae > Anaerolineales > Villigracilaceae > Villigracilis. The sequence continues at coordinate 2,159 of JADLCG010000257.1, forward strand.
AACCCGCGTGGAAGATTTGACCAAACAAATGACCGCCTTTTTATCCGGCATAAAAGGCAGTCAGGATGTATCCGGTGAATTGGGTAAAAAGCAAGCTGAATTAAATTACGCTCAAAATAATTTGAATAAACTGCTGGCTGAACGCGCCGCCAAAATTGAATCCGCACATCAAGCGCTGTACGCGCTGGATGATTCCGCCGAGCCGACGCTGGGCGTTTGGTCGCCGCTTGAACGCAGTGAAACGCAATGGGTGAATACGGCGAATTTAGATTTCCCGTTTGCCCAGCCAAATTTTGACCGCGTGGCGTATTCCTTCTACGCGGACGATGCCTCAGCCAACGAAGCGTTTGAGCGCGGGGCAGTGGATGTGATTGTCAACCCGACTTCTGCAAGTCAATCGGCGGCAATTAATCCCAGTCGAAGCGCGCGCTTTTTGATTTTTAATCCGCATAACCAAGTTTTAGGCGAAACCCATTTGCGCCAAGCGCTGGCTTGCGCGAGCGACGTGAACGCGCAAAACTTACTGCCCATTCAGTTTGTCCCCAGTTCGGCGTGGAATAACCCAGAACTTGCCTTGCCTTGTGCGGGGCTTTCCGCGGACGAGAGATTCTCTGCGGCGCTGAAAATTTTGAAAGATGCAGGCTACCATTGGACGCAAGAGCCGAGCGCTTCGCAAACTGGCGCTGGTTTGCAAGCGCCGGATGGAAGCGAAATTCCGCGTTTGCTTTTGCTTTCCACTTCTGCGGAGGTAGACCCAACGCGCGCGGCGCTGGCGAAATATATTGAACAACAAGCTTTGCATTTGGGCATTCCTATCGAAGTCAAATTGACGGATGCGGCGGGCTTGCAATATGCCGTTTATTCCAGCGGTAAATACGATTTGGCGCTCTTCGGCTGGCGGTTGAGTGAATACCCCGCTTACTTGTGCGCGTGGTTTGGGAGCGGCAAACAGTTTGAGAATCGCAATGACCAGCTTCGAGCGGGGTGTGAGGCGTTACAGTCCACAACAGATTTGGAAGCCGCGAAGAATCTATTCTTTGAGATTCAATCCATCCTGTATGCTGAATTGCCGTTTGTGCCGCTCTATGCGGAGCCGGCGTTTTCTAAATTGCAAAACGTGAGCTATCCTTTTGAGCGCGTGTGGGGCGGCTTAACGGCTTTGTATGGCGCGCCTGCCGAAGCTACTCCTCTGCAGTAATCTTTGCTATAATCAAATTTATTTTATCTTTGGGAGTAGGCAATGCCGAAAACCGATCAAAAGCCTTTGCTTGAAGTTCGTAATTTGAAAACTTATTTTTATACGGAAGACGGCGTGGTTCGCGCGGTGGATGGCGTGAATTTTGAAGTGCGCCCGGGGGAAGTGCTGGGGATCGTCGGCGAATCGGGATGCGGCAAGAGCGTTACTTCGCTTTCGATTATGCGTTTAATTGCGCCTCCCGGAAAAATAGCGGAAGGCGAAATTATTTTAAACGGCAAGAATTTGCTTGGGATTTCCGAGGATGAGATGACCAAGATTCGCGGCAATCGCGTTTCGATGATCTTTCAACAGCCGCAAACGGCTTTGAACCCGGTCTTTCAAGTGGGCGATCAAATTGCCGAAGTTTTGAGCATTCATAAAAATTTAGATAAAGCGGCGGGCAAAGCGCGCGCTATTGAACTGCTGAAGATGGTCGGCATTCCCGATGCGGAACGCCGCGCGACGGCATATCCGCATGAACTCTCCGGCGGGATGGCACAGCGCGTGATGATCGCGATGGCGCTGGCTTGCGAGCCGGAATTGCTCATCGCCGACGAGCCGACCACCGCTTTGGACGTGACCATTCAGGCGCAGATTTTAGACCTGATGCTTGAATTGCGCGAAAAGTTGGGAACTTCCGTGATTTTGATTACGCATGATTTAGGCGTGGTGGCGGAAACTTGTGAGCGCGTGGCGGTGATGTATGCCGGCGAAGTGGTAGAACAAGCCGAAGTGGGCAATTTGTTTGAAAAACCCTTGCACCCATATACGCAGGGCTTGATCGACTCGATCCCGATTTTGGGCGAGATTAAAGAAAAGCTGGCGGTCATCCCCGGCTCGGTGCCAAATTTGGTCAATTTACCCGAAGGATGCCGCTTTGCGCCGCGTTGCGCGGCGCGCGAAAAATACGGCTTGAAGATTTGCACCGAACAAAAACCGGAATTGAAAGAAGCCGGCGCCGGTCATTTGGCGCGCTGTTGGTTATATCAAGATGCGGACGGGCATAAAGCTCCCTTGCAAGCTTAGGCGTTAATCATTTTTTTGCGGAGTTATTATTTTCATGAATGAAACCCAAACGAACGCTCAAAACATCGTAGAAGTCGAGAATCTAGTTAAATATTTCCCCGTGCGCGCCGGACTGTTGCAGAAAGTGGTCAATCAGGTTAAGGCGGTAGATCGCGTTTCTTTTAATGTGAAAAAAGGCGAAACGCTGGGCATGGTGGGCGAATCGGGTTGCGGAAAAACGACGATTGGCAGATCTATGCTTCGTTTGGTCGAGCCGACTTCCGGCGAGATTCGCTACGAAGGCAAAAATATCCTCCAGCTAAAAGGGCAAGGCTTGAAAGATGTGCGTCGTCACATGCAGATCATTTTCCAAGACCCGTACGCTTCGCTAGACCCGCGCGTGCCAATCGGCGAATCGGTGATGGAAGGTCTGCACATTCACAACATCGGCAGTCGCAAAGAACGCTACGACCTGATGATTGATACGCTCAAAAAAGTGGGCTTGGAAGATTACCACGCGCGCCGCTATCCGCACGAATTTTCCGGCGGTCAGCGTCAGCGCATTGGCATTGCCCGCGCTTTGGCTTTGCGCCCTAACTTCATCATTTGCGACGAGCCAGTCTCCGCGCTGGACGTTTCCATTCAATCGCAAGTCTTGAACATTCTCAAAGATTTACAAGCCGAATTTGGTTTAACTTATTTATTTATCGCCCACAACCTGAGCGTGGTAGAGCATATCTCAGATCGCGTGGCGGTGATGTATCTCGGTAAAATGGTGGAATTGACGGATCGCAACGAACTCTTCAATAACCCTTTGCATCCTTATACGCAAGCGTTGATGTCTGCCATCCCTTCGCCGAATCCTAAAGTTAAAAGACAACGCACCATCCTCAAAGGCGATGTGCCGAGTCCGTTGAACCCGCCTACGGGTTGTCGCTTTCATCCGCGTTGCCCAATTGCGGAAGAAATTTGTTCGCAACAAGAACCCGAATTCCGCGAACATAACCCCGGGCATTTTGTCGCTTGTTGGATGGTCAAATAGGTGCATTATGGATAGCGCAGTTTTGCTGGTTGACGATAATCGCGATATTCTCAAGTTATTGAAAAGCACGCTGGATACGCTCAAAAGGCCGGAGCTCAAAACTTTTGAAGCGCCTTCCGGCGAAGAGGCTTTGCTTGAATCTGCGCGCCGCAAAATTGACTTATTGATCACCGATTACAAATTACCCGGCATGTCTGGCGTGGAACTCATGCACAAAGTCCGCGCCAAACATCCCGAAGTCAAAGTCATCCTCATCTCTGGCATGTCCGATAAAAAAGCGCGCGAAGAAATGATCGGCGCCGGCGCAATGGCGATTTTTGATAAACCCATTCCCTTAGCCGATTTTTTAGACGCGGTGGAAAGAGGGCTGGGATTCGTTCAAACCATCTTCCCGCCTGAAAAGCTGGATGAAAAATCAGATACCAAAGCGGAAGCGCGCCACGTGCGCCTCTCGGACCTGCTTGCCAACTTCCGGCAGGATTACAACACCCAGGCCGTCTTCCTGATCAGCGAACGCGGACGCGTGCAAGCCCGCGCCGGCAGTTTGAAAGACAGCAGTCTGGAAGTTTCCATCGTCTCCGCGCTGACGGCGATTCATCAAGCCAGCATCAAAGTCTCGCGCAACAATCATCAAGAAAATTTAGATTCATATCACGTATTCCAAGCCGGCGATTCCGACCTCCTCTTCATCCCCGTCGATTCGTTATACGCTTTGTTGGTGGCGGGCGAGAGCCTTGCCAATCAGGAAAATATTTTCAACACGATTACCGGCGTGCTGGCTTTACGTAGAGAAGTTCAAAAGACTTTACGTAATATCGGCGCAACCGGCGAACTGCGTTCTATTTCGCCGAAGACCGTGCCTTTGCCTCCGCGCCAAAGCGATCTCAAAAAATCACAAACGGATCGCCTCAAAGAAACCGCTCCCGCGCCGGAAATGGCGGCGCTTTTAGAAGCCTCTAAAAGCAAACCGAAAGCCCCAGCCAATCTGGATGATTTTTGGGATCAAGCGGCAGAACAGCACGGCAAAAAGCCAGCCAACGCTAAAGTCATCTCGCTGGAACAAGCCAAAGAAATGGGCATTTTCCCAGATCAAGATAAGAAATAAAAAAACTGTGATACAATTTGCCCCGCTCTTTTATTGGGGTATGGTGCAATGGCAGCACACCAGCCTTTGGAGCTGTGGATCTTGGTTCGAATCCAGGTACC
>JADLCG010000258.1 GCA_020847355.1 Anaerolineales bacterium
CGCCTTCCAATTGACCGATCACAAAGCGCCCAATATGCCCGAAGACCGTAGAAGTGGGAAAATACGGAATTTCGCTATATGGAATATAAACCGCATTTTGCACAGAATCAGCCAGCGCGTTCAGCCCGGAGCCGAGAATAATCCCCACTTTGGGTTTAATTGTAATTTTCTTTTGAACAGCTTGCGTCGCTTCGTCAATTTGAGCTAGGGAAATATATTTTTCCATTTCAATACCATCTTCTTAAAGATAAATGACTTTCGAGTTAATTCCCCAGCGCTCAATCGTCTTCGGCATTATAACAGAAATAAGCGCCTTGGCTTTTAGCCATAGATAAAATTGAACTCTTATGCTATCCTTTGAGAGAATGAAAAGCCATGCCCTCAAAGAAATGAACATACTCGCCTCGGGGATTTTATGGATCATGGGCGCCGCAATGGTTTTGATGCCCTTCCATTTACAGGCGCAACCGAGCGACATTCCGGCAGAGGTTTTATTCGTGCCGGGGATCGTCTACTTTGAATTTGCGCTTTCCATGCAAAGGCGTTTCGCCAAAAGCGATTTCCGCCAAAGAAGCCTAATCCGTATCATTTCTTCCGAAGCCGCATTGCTATTAATCGGCTTGGTATTTCTGATCGAACAATTCTGGATCGAAGCCGCAATTGTCTTGGCGGTTTCATTAAGTCAAATTCTATTTGCCGCTAAAAAATTTAAACGCTTAGAAGAACTGGATTTTTTAGCGTTGATCACGCCCGTCATCGGCTTATTCAGCGGCTTGTATCTTTTATTGAGCGGGGATTACTATCACGGGATTAATCTCGCCGGCTTCCGCATTCCGCTGGTCATCATCTTTTTTGGCGCGTCGCTCACCGGACTTTATGCTCTGCATTTCCCGGAGCATAAACTAGCTTTTGCATTCTTTCGCATCCAAGCCCTGCCTTGGCTGGTTTGGTGCTTGGTATTCTTAATCAAAGTTTCCGCCGAACATGCCTTTGTGCCTTTTGTTTTTGCCGTCGTCATTTGGTTTGCTAAAAGCATCCCCTGGCATCGCATGACGCTTCCCGACCACGATGTGCTGGGCAGAAGAATGATGTTAGTCACCAGCGTATTAGCGCTGGCGATCCTCATCTTTTTAGGCGCATTACTAACGCTGATTGACCGCGCCGTCGCCGCCGAACTTGGGAATCTGCTCAAAGCCCGCGAAGCGACTTTCATCGTCTTTATGTTAATTATGCTGGCGTTGTATTATCAGGCAATTACCACCATATTAATGATCAACGGCTTACTCAGCGAACTCAACCATGTAGAAGGCGAAGAAGACCGCCGAATTGACGCGCACGAATCTGAAGGCGTAACGCAAACTTGGAACCGCCGACTCACGCGCTATCTCAGACCGTTCATCCTTTCCCAAGAGACCGTCAAAACCAGACTGCTTTCGCAAACCGACCAACTCAGTTTACTTTCCCGTCAACTGGAGAGCGAAAAGAAACGCAGTAAACAATTGCTCTTGCTCAACGAATTAAGCCAGCAATTAGAAAACCAGCTCGATATGCCGGTGTCCGCGCAATTGGCGGTCAACACTTTGGAGCAAGCATTAAATTTGACGTTGATCAGTTTATATACATACGAAGCGGATGCAAAAGACTTCGTACTGCTCACCAGCGTAGGTCCTTCCGCTTCCGACCTCCCCACTGGATATCGTCAAAGCATATCGGTTGGCGCTATCGGCCGAGCCGCGCGCCAAAGAAAAACGCAAATCATCAACGACGTGCGTTTAGACAGCGATTATATTTACTATGCCAACGAGACCAATCTATCCTGCGTAATCGTGCCGATTATTTTCAACGGGCATGTGAACGGAGTCATCGTATTAAATGACGAAAAGGTTAACGCCTTCGGCAGTTATGCGATTCACTTAGCCGAATCGGTGGCGGCTGAATTGACGCGCTCGTGGGAGCGTTCGGGGTATCACAAAAGGCTGATGGATTTGATTCAGTCGGGGAGCCAGCTTTCAGCGATGGTCGAGCCGGAAGCCACTGCCAACGAGATCGCCGCAATCACAAAGGATATTCTGCAAGCGCGGTTTACGTTCATCCATATCCAGCTTGGGCAAACCGAGGGGGTTGTGCAAACTGCCTCGGCTGGGGAAGCGCCCAAATTGTTTGAAGCGCTCAAAAGTCCCGAACAGACCGATCCATTAATTCAAGCCGCATTTCGCGCGGTAGCGCCATTCCGCGTGCGAGATATCCGCAAGTATATGAAGAATTCCTCTTTGGAGATTGATCAAAATACGTTACGCAGTATGTTGGCAATTCCGATCCGCTGGCATCGTTTAAGCATCGGCGTAATTTTAGCTTTCGGCAAACAAAACGAAGTTTTCTTCACTGAAAATGACGAAGCCCTAGCGGAACTGCTTTCCATTCAAGCCGCCGGCGCGTTTGAGAGCGCCTGGCTTCAACAGGAATTACGCGCTTCGCTCCGCACGACGAACCTGCTCTACCGCCTCAGCACGCACATCATCCAAGCTGAAAACCTGCATGCCGCCGCGAAAGAGATCGCGCAAACCGCTTACAAATTATCCAAAGCGCAAAACGCCGGCATTATCCTGCTCTCAGAAGAAGACGAAATTGAAGCTGAAGTGGAGATTACCGAGCGCGGCGAAAACGTAGAAATCTCGCACCCCTTTGATCTGATTGAGCAGGTCCTGAAATCCGGGCAGTTGATTTATATGCCCGGCGAAAATTCCATGATGCGGGTGTGCCTGCCGATTCAAACTCCGATCCGCAGGTATGGCGCATTGTGGATTAATATCCCAGACGACCATCAATACAAACAGACCAACCCAGCCGATTTACAAACGCTGGTCAATCAAGCCGCCATCGCTTTGGAACGTTCGCTTTTGTTAGTTGAATCGCAACGTCAAGCCGCCGAGATTCAAGCCGCATACAATACGCTTGAAGTAACTTACGACCAAACGCTTGCCGCATTAACCTCCGCGCTGGATGCCAGAGATCGAGAGACTGAAGGTCACTCCGTGCGCGTGAGCAAAATGGCGCTCAAACTCGGCGAAGCGCTGAAACTCTCGCATGAGGAATTGAAGGTTTTGGAACGGGGCTCGCTCTTGCATGATATTGGAAAAATTGGCGTGAACGATAGTATTTTGCACAAGCCCGGCGCGCTCAATGAAGCCGAGTGGAAAATTATGCGCACACATCCGGAAATTGGGGCAAAAATCGTACAGGGGATTCCCTTTTTAGAGGATACAATTCCTTTAATTCGTCACCACCAAGAACGGTGGGATGGAAGCGGCTACCCATACAAACAATCTGGCGTAGAGATACCGCTTCTGGCGCGCATGTTTTCAGTCGTGGATGCATTTGACGCATTAACCAGCAATCGTCCCTATCGTCAAAAAATTTCAAGCGAGGAAGCCCTTAAGTATCTCCGCGAGCAATCCAACATACTCTTCGACCCGCAAATTGTGAGCGTTTTTGAAAAACTGGTTCTGGAAGATTTGGCTTTTTTCAAAAATATCGAATGAAACAAAAAACGTCCGCACAAAGGCAATTGACGCAGGAAAATCTGGTTTCCGTTCTGCCTGCATTCATCTTTGGGATTGCCATGCTGGCAATCACAATCGTGACCATCCTCGGCATGGGCGCTATTCAAGAGCCGAAAATCCGCGCATTTTTAGCGGCTTACGGAATTTCAGGATGTTTGTATTTAGGCTTGTATTATTATTTCTATCGCGCCTCGCCAAACAAAAACCTTTTCGCGTGGGTCAACGCCGTAACTTCCGGGTCGGCAGTCGGCGGGCTAATTTACTTTGTCCCTCAAGATTTTTATTATTTACTTTATACGCTTATTTTCATTGGCGCGCTAACTACGTCTATCATCTCCACGCGCGCGCCGGTTTATTTCTTTATTAGCTGGATCGCCGTTCTGCATTTTATTAACTATTGGCTTCGCCCAATTACGCTAGACGCCTGGGTGACGCATGGCGGCTTATTTTTGTCGGCGTTGATCGTCGCCGAAGTGATCCAACAAGTTAAAACGCTAGCGTTCACGCAAATTAAGCGGCTGGAAATTCTCAACGAAGTCAGCCAGCAAATCATCTCCACATTGGATAAGGATCAAATCC
>JADLCG010000259.1 GCA_020847355.1 Anaerolineales bacterium
AAAGGCCCGCGTTGTTCGAGGCCCGCTTCGCCCAGATCTGATAAGGCGATGAAGATTTTTGTTTTGCAACGGCTGAGCAATCCGCCGATTAATTTAGATAAGGCTTCCGTTGACGTGCGAACTTCGTCTGCGTCGGTCCAAATGTTACCGAGTTCCCATTCGCGTGATAAAACATAAGGCTGGGTGAGCGGTTGAAGCAACCGTTGCGACCAACCGCTTGAGCCTGGCTCCAGCCAAAATTGAATCGCCACTGGATGATTCATCGTCAGAAAAGTATACGCTGGCGCGATCAAGACCGCTTCTTTGTCTTCATGTCTCCATGCTTCTAAATATTGCGCGGCGATCACGCCGTCGGCAAGCATGGTCAAGTATTCCCGGCCTAGATCAAAATCAGGATTATCTAAATTGACGTAGGAGGGTTCCATTGCATTGCGAAATTTCTTGATCGATTCAATCAGGCTCGCCGCCACGCGCACCGCATCTAACTGACTGTGAAATCCGAAGCCGTCTTGCGAGAGAATCTCGCCGAATAATTTCCGTAAGAAGAAATCCAGCGGCAAAGGTTGAGCGGCTTGATATTCTTCAAGCCAGTTGCGTAGCGCGGCGTATCTGGCTCCAAGCGCGTAGGTGATTCTCTCTTGCATTGCGGGGTTGATGTCTTCAAACGCGGAGAAGCTTGATTTTTTGCGCTGATAAATAATAGCGACGAGTAATTGAGCGCGAATCAGATCCGTGTTCAATGCGAACATCAAGGCGTGCGCCACGTCAAATTCAGAAGGATGTACGTTCCAGTGCGGGTGAGCCAGCGCGGATAAAGTCAGCAGGGTTTTGCTGGCGGTTTCATCGCGCAAGGAACGTGACGGGCGGTGCGTGCGCCAGGGGATGTTTTCTGCGTCCAGCCGATTCGTAATGGAAAAGCGTAGAGCGTCCGATAGATACGGCGCGAGGATGACAATTTCTGAAGGCGGGACAAGCGCATCGGTTAGCAGGGATTTTGTTTGCGCGACAACCGCGTCAAGCATTTCAGGATGGTAACGCGTCAAAATAAATTGCATAGCGGGCTCGGTATCAGCTTGCGGAGCGACTTCATACCCGCTAATTGCATTGACTAATGAAGTTGAAACTTCGCGGATGTTTTCATTTTGCCAAACAAAGTTTTCATTCAGTTCAATGACTTCATCACAGAGTTGATTTAATTCATAGCCGGTTTGCGCGTCTCCGCCGAGAAAACTTCGATAACCCCCAGCCTGATCGTAAAGCAGTAAGGCGGAATCCAGCGCGGGGAGCCATGCGGCGAGCATATCGTGCGAAGTCGCTCCGTCTTCTTCTACGTTGTCATAAATCAGGTGGCGGTACGCGCCCGTCAGGTATTGGCGGACTTGCGCATCGCTCCATAAGCGCTGATTGAATATTTCCACCTGAAGCGAAAAATCCAACAAGTTATGGTCGTAACAATACTGCCGAAATAAATTGGCGCATTCTTGCGCGTCGGCGTAAATGCGTCTTTGCACAGGGTCGCCAAACCAAGCCGAATCTAAACGTAAGCCGATTTCCGTGTGCGGAAAACCAACGACTGCGGCTTTATTTAAGTTGTCAATAATTTGCGAATACAAACGGTTGCGGTTGATCGTTAGCGACTGAAAATACCCGTGATCTTCAATTAACGGGCGCACCAAATGCGCCATGTAATATTGCGCGGTTTCCAATGTCAGAAAGATGGGCGGTAATTCTGGATTTTTAAACCCGGCAGTTTCAGCGACGAGGGGCCAAAACAAGTCGCACATTCTGCGCGCCAAGCCGCCCATCGTGGCGGTGGTCACTTCTCCGCCGGCGCGGCGCTCGGGCGCGCGCAATACTTCAAGGTAAGGATCTTGCAAAGTTCTTTGCGGGGTGAGGATTAAAATCTCATTGGCGGGAATGCCCTGCGCCAAAAGGAAACGCAACCGCTCTACGCCGAGCGTGGTCTTGCCGCACCCGGCGCGCCCATGCACGAAGATTTTTTGATTCAGCGGAGATTCGCTCAGTTGTTGTTGAAGCAAACTCAAAGTGGGCATGGAGCGAGAATACAGGACGCGCGCCGATTTGTCAATGCAGTTTGCTTAGTTCAAATGTTTGGCAAAAAAATGTTGTACTTTTTCCCAGGCATCTTGCGCCGCTTCTGGCTTGTACACGCTTGGATCATTGGCGCGAAAGAAGGCGTGACCAGAATTGGGATAAGTGATAACCTCATGCTCCACGCCGACTTCATCTAATAGTTGATCAAACTCTTCAATCGTTCCGGCAGGGATGGAGAGATCCTCATCGCCAAAGAAGCCGAGGATTGGAGACTTAAGCTGTTTGCGTAAATCCGGGAAGACTTGTTGCATTCCGCCGCCGTAAAAAGTGCAAACTGCATCGAGCGGTTTGAGCGTGCTTAATCGCAAAGACATGTGTCCGCCAAAACAAAAGCCAACGCTACCGATCTTTCCGTTGCAATCGGCATGAGTCTTGAGCGCGTCAAATACGGAGGCTAAGCCTTGCGGCGCGTTGGGGGCATATTTTTGCATCAGTCGCATTGCGTTTTCGCCATCGCCAAGCGGCGCCGCTTCGCCGTGATACAAATCCGGCGCAAAAGCAAGATAGCCTGCTTTCGCAAAACGTTCGGCGATAGATTTTGTTTGCGCGTCCAAGCCCCACCATTCTTGAATGACGATTATCGCGGCAAAGGGTCCTGCGCCCGCTGGTTTTGCTAAATAACCGTTCACGTTTCCAAGTTGAATTAAATCAGACATGCCATCCTCCT
>JADLCG010000260.1 GCA_020847355.1 Anaerolineales bacterium
AGTATCGAAAATAAGATGATTGAAATTTGCGGATGGCGCGTTAATAATAAAAAGACCGCTTGAATCTCCCGATGCAAAAGCCGCTGGAGCAAAACCAGCGGCAAAATCATCAAGCTGAACCAAAGAAAGCCGGAAAAAGACACTACCGATACTTAAAACGCTTTGATAATTGAAACAAACTCATCCAACTTCAAACTTGCGCCGCCAACCAAAGCGCCGTCAATATCCGGCTGAGTAAAAAATTCCTTGGCGTTAGAAGCGGTTACAGAACCGCCATATAGCACGCGCACAGCTTGGGCGGTCTCTGCGCCATACAAATCCGCAATCGTTGAGCGAATAAAATCTTTGATCACCGCATTCGCCGCCGCGCCAGTGGAGGCTTTGCCCGTGCCAATCGCCCAAACCGGCTCATACGCCACGACAATTTTTGCGGCGTAATCAGCGGATACGCCTGCCAGCCCCAGCCGCGTCTGAGAAGAGACAATCTCCTGCGTTCGATCGGATTCGTATTCGTCTAACGTCTCCCCCACGCAAACAATCGGAACTAAAGCATGTTTTTGCGCGGCATGTAATTTTTTATTCACAGTCGCGTCAGTTTCGCCAAAGTAGGCGCGTCTTTCAGAGTGACCTAAAATCACGTATTCGCATAATTCCTTGACCATATTCGGCGCCACTTCGCCCGTGAACGCGCCCTTTTCTTCCCAGTGCATATTTTGCGCGCCAACGCCACACTCTGCATTCTTCAACGCATCCCGAACCGTCGCCAGAGCCGTAAAAGGCGGGCAAAACACTTTTTCAACCGTAGCGACGTCTTTTATCTCGGCGCTCATTTTCTCAACCAGTTCGCGCGCTTCCGCGATAGTTTTATTCATCTTCCAGTTTCCGGCAACAAATGGTTTTCTCATATTTTCCTATTTATTTAATCGTTGAAAGCAGGTGATTTGCAAAAGTCCGAATCCATTCCGGCGCTCCCAAGTCGGAAGATAACGAAAGAAGCGTAGTCTTTGCGGCTTCAACATTTTTCAATTTTAAATCAATTTCCGCTTGTAAAAGAAAAACCTCGTACATATCCGGTTTGGCTTTCCTCGCGTTTTCAAGTTGAGCTTTCGCCTGTTCTATATCGCCGGTATACAAAGCGAAGCGCCCGCGCGCAATGTAGCCCATCGGCAAATCGGCGCTATCAATGCGCTCAAAGAATACAAACAGCGGCATATCTTTCTGCTCGGCGGCTTTATAAATCGATTCACGGAAACCCTGCTCAACTTCTGGCGGAAGCTCTTCGCCGCTATAAGCGAAAACCAAACGCACATACATCGCGGCGGCGGGCACCCATGCTCCGCGCTTCTTATATTGTTCAGCCGCATTTATAAAAAACTCGCGGTTGTTCGGTCCAGCCAAATTTGCAGATTGCGCCAATTCCTCAGCCGCAAGGCGTCTATTTCCCGCGTCCCAATAAGCCAGCGCTAAAGCCAAATGTGCATCCGGACTGCCCGGGTCTTTATTCACCGCATCCAAAGCGGAAGTCACTTCTGGAGATTGATTTGGATTCTGATTCGGATTATTCGGAGTCTGCTGAATCGGCGGCGAAACAGGCGGCAATGCAGTAAACGTAGCGGCGCTGGGCGGAGTAAGCGCAACCGTCGGCGGAGTCTGCTGACGATTTGAAAATTGCCGGCGAATGACGACAGCCGCCACAAGGCACAACAGGATAGACAGCCCGGCGACAATAATCCAAGCCCAGGGCAAACGCCTCTTACTCGGACTTTGAGTCGTTCCGCTTTCAACAACATTTGTCTTACCCTGAGAAGCGACTGTCTTTCCGACATTCGCCTCTTTCAGCATACTGGAATGCACCGAAAGCGAACTCCCCTGCATCGGCACGCCAGCTTCGCGCCAGGCATTCTTAAATGCAACGCACATTTCGTCAATGTTCTGATACCGATCCGCCCTTTGTTTCGCCAGCGCTTTTAACAATACCCGCTGAACCTGCTCCGGCACGTTTGGGTTTACCGAAATCGGCAAGGGCAAAGGCGTATAAATATGATCGTGAATAATAGAAAACGGGGTATCGGCGCTAAACGGAACCTGACCTACAATCATTTCATAAAGCATCACGCCAAAGGAATAGACGTCCGTGCCGGAATCTAAATCTTTGGCGCCCATCGCCTGTTCGGGAGAAATATATTGCGGCGTACCCATGATCGAATCCGAGGAAAGCGTAGATTCGCCGGCTTCCGCAATTCGCGCCAAACCGAAATCCGCTAAATAGATCGTCCCATCATTTGCCAGCAAAACATTGGAAGGCTTAACATCGCGGTGCAAAATACCCTGCTTATGAGCATAAGCCAGCGCCGAGCCGACAGAATCCACCACTTTTTCAATTTCCGCGGCGGATAACGGGCCAGAGCTAAAACGGGCTTTGAGCGTATCGCCTTCGATAAACTTCATCACCAAATACGGGCGCGCCTCATGCTCCGAATAATCATAAATCGGGACAATATGCGGGTGTTCTAGCTTAGCGACAACCCGCGCCTCGCGTTGAAAACGCGCTGTGAAAGTTTGGTCTTGATGAAAGGCAGGATGAAGCACCTTCAACGCCACATAGCGGTCGAGCGCGGCATGATAGGCTTTGTAGACAGTTGCCATCCCCCCCTGCCCCAACTGCTCAATAATACGATATGGACCGATATTTTCGCCAACGCTAAAGGACATGTTCACCACTCGCTTTTTAATTTCTCGCAATTATAATCAATGAAACCCATTTTCTAAAAATCGAGAGAAAATTGAAACTATCATTAAGCGAAAACAGCGCCAAGCCCTGACGCTGTTTTTTCATCGCCGCTTTTATTTAGTCGTCAATCCGCGAGGCGGAAAAGTCTGTGCCGCCGCCGGGAGACGGGGTAAATAAAAGCGTTTTGTTTTACTTATCCAATAAAGCAGAAACGCCGGGGAGTTCCTTGCCTTCTAAAAATTCAAGCGAAGCGCCGCCGCCAGTGGAGACATGCGTCATTTGTTTGGCAACGCCAGCTTTCTTAACGGCGCTCGCCGAATCGCCGCCGCCAATCACGGTCGTCGCCTTGGATTCTGCAAGCATCCTCGCAATTGCAAACGTGCCTTCGGCAAATCTGGGCATTTCAAAAACGCCCACTGGACCGTTCCAAACCACCAGTTTAGCTGTTTGCAAAACAACTTTATACGCTTCAATCGTCTTTGGACCAACGTCTAGCATCCGCCAGCCCGCCGGGATTTGATC
>JADLCG010000261.1 GCA_020847355.1 Anaerolineales bacterium
CGGGTCCCGGGATTGAGCCTAAGCGCTTAACTTCAAAAATTGTAACCATGGATACAGCCGCCACAGCCGCTTATTATCTCGGGTTGAAAATTCCAGAAGAATGGGATGGCGTTCCAGTGTACGAAGCGTTTGGTCTATCAGCGCCGATTAGACCCGAAAAAATTTGTTCAAAATAAGCGCGCCTGAGAAAAATCTCATAAAAATCGTGGCGTAATCGTTTAGATTGCGTAGGGAATGCGTCCAGCAGGTTTGCGGCGCGAATGATATAGTGAGGTTGTAAGTCTCTCTTCTCTCCTCCTCCTAAGTAATTGCAAGAGCCAGCCCATTGAGCGGCTGGCTCTTGCAATTTAATATCTCTTTACACTTTGAATTCGGTCAATGCCGCGCCAATTGCAGAGAAGACAGCTAAAACAAACAAGACCCAACCTGTATAGGATAACCAATTTGACAGAGGAATGCGCGTTATGCCAATCAACAGAATTACAAGCGCCGTGCTGATGAATCCCGTTCCCAGCCCGCCGACGACGGCAAACCAAACTCTTTGCAACGATGAAGCTCCGCCGCTTCCGAGATTGCCCAAAATACCAATGCCCGATCCAAAGAACATTAGGAGCGGGATAGCGTATAAAAGCGGCGGGATAGCTTCAGCTTTTTGGATATATAGATATTCCAGCGCTCCGCCTAAAATTCCGCAGACCAGCGCCAGCGGAAAAAGATGCCAAGCGCGTATTTTTTGAGTTTCGCGTAAATCTCTCCGCTCCCAAAATTTTCGACGAATTGTCAGGGGCCAGTTATAAAAGAGCGTGAAGATTTTATGCTCCAACAAGGCGCCGCTCTCGCCAAAGACCGGCACAACGCCGACCATCTTAGTCGTCCAAAAGCCAACCATACAACGCGCCAGCGTTGGATAACGATAAGCCATTTGAATCGGAAAAGAAAAATAACCGATATATTTGAAAAAAGAAAGCGGCAAGGCGAGGCTATAATCTTTTAAATTTCGATCGCGGATCACTACATATAAAACATAGAGTCCGCGCATGAAAGAACCCGGGGAAATTGGGATGATCTGAAAAAACGCAAGGATGCCCGCCACAATCGTCAGCGCCTCCAACATGGAAGCCGCGGGATGACTCGCCAGATACAGAATTACGATTGCGATTGAAATCACGCGCGTAATCGGCGCCATGATGATATGCACCGCTAAACTCTGCAAATATTTGTGAATAAAAGTTTCATGAATTTGCGAAAGAATTTTCTTGGCGTCCGCGTGCGAAACGATCTGCGCTTGTTCGCCTTCCTGAACCATTTCTTTCAGCCAGTCCTCGCGGAGTTGCGCGTCAAAATACAGTTTAAAAGGTTTGATCAGCGTGTTATAAAAAGAATCAAGAAAATACTGCCGGTCTGAGAAAAAACGATGAACTTGATCCGGGAAGAACGACAAACCCAAATGATAAGCGTATTGAAAAAATGAACGATAAATCTTTTCGGCTTTTTGCGCCGTAATTCTTCCGCCGCGATGCCAATGGATGATTTTTTCGACGCGCATGGCGAGCAAGGTCTTTTTGAAATAGGCAAAGCCGGAAGAAAGGCGAGCGTAATGCGCGCGGTAGTCTGCCCGCCCGAGGATTTTCCTCAGCATTCCGCCTAAGCCGGGGAATAAACCAAGCAAAAGAAAAAATGTAAAAAATAATTTACTCTGGCGTAATTTTTCTTCGGCAGTTTGATCAATTTCGTTTTTTATTCTCCAGCCGCAAATCGCGCTGTTGACCAGCGTGGCGCGAAAGGTTTTATCCGTAAGCCAACGAAAAGGCTGGCGCGTGAGATCGAGAACCGAATTTCGGTAGATTGTTTCGCAGGTTTTCAATTCATCGAATAGCGGCAGGAGTTCCGCAAATTCAGCCGGATTTTTTTGAATGAAATTTTCTAATTCATTCAAATTCCCGCGATCAAATTGAACCCAACTGCCGCGTTTAATGCCGGCATAGATGAGTTTGAAATCGCCCGGACTCATCGGCAAAAAGGGGAGCAGGGTTAAGCCCGCTCTGAAATCCACTGCCGTTAAGCCGCGATCCGCTTCGAGGTCGGTTTCGAGGCGCTTGAGCGCATTGGGCTGACTCTTCCAAGTCGTCCATTCATACTGTCTGGCAAATTCATGCGCGCCCAGCTCATGCAATAAAGCGGAGAAAGCTTGCAAAAATTTTTTCTTGGCGCGGTATTCGGGCGAACCTAAAGCCGGGTTTTCGGCGTTTTTATTTTTTTCCCAATCTTTGAGCAGGTCTATATAATCGTCAACCTCAAGCCGCCAAGTCCGTCCGTCTATCCAAGCGCTAATTTCGCCGCAACTGCCCAGAGTCGAATCTACTAACGTACCATAAACGTCATTGACCGCTTTCTCATCGTTGAAACGCAAAGCGGCGGCGCGGCGGATAAACTTCTGCCATAATGCGCCGGCGCGCGCGGCTGGCGGGTTACATTGCAATTGAAAAGGAGCTTGAAAGCCGATTGCGTATAAAAGATTTCTAAAAAAAAGCGCGCCGCGCGATGGAGGAATAAATATTTTTAATGCGTAGGATTGGTCAACTTGAAAAGGGTTATTTCCCCCGCTAGCGGAAAGAACCCGCACTTTATAAACTTGCCCGGCAAAACCGCCGCCGATAAATTTCTCAATCAATAGATTGACTTGAACTGCAGATTTGGCGGCAGGTTGAGAAGCCAATTGCACGGCGTAAGTAACTTGATCCCCGGCATCGTAACGTTCCACCCGCAAGGGGCGCGCGAGTTTGAGTTGAGCGAATTTAGCTTCAAACTCTTTGATTGCGGCTTCTGAATAGGCGTTCATAGATGAAATATAAATACCTCAGGGCTTACGCAGGTCAAAATCTTTTGCCGCGAATTATCACGAATTTTTACCCAATCCGCGTGAATTAGCGACATCGTACCTGATAAGGTGGTTTGATCTTAGGACTTTGCGTAAGTCATATACCTTTAATTAACGCTGAAGCATTATATTTCAATTTCTAAGATTAAAGAGTTTTTAGTCTTTCCCCCGAGAGTACCTAAATGGATCAAGCCTGCTTTGGGAAATAAAAAAAGCCGAAGCGTTGGGCTTCAACTTTTTAGGCGCTTAAACGATGAACGCCAGGGTGAGGGGGGCACCCTAGCGTCCATCATTGGCAATATTACTATATGGAAAAAAAATCAACAAGGGCTATAAGGTTAGAGAAATATTAATATATTAAACTTTCCGCCTGAGTATTCTCATTTTTTATTAGTTTGTCTTTTACAATCTGATGCCCTGAGTAGGAATCGAACCTACATCTAAACCTTAGGAGTGTTTTGTTCTATCCATTGAACTATCAGGGCGCAAGCAAGATTATACACAAAAGGCGCGAAAGTATCCATTCAAGAAAAAACTCCCAAATTTTGGGAGTTTTTTGCATTTAGCTGACGTGCGCCAAGCGCGGGTCTAAGGCGTCGCGCAAACCGTCGCCAATCAGGTTGAAGCACAGCACGGTGAGCATGATCATGAGACCCGGGTAGAACACAAGGTGCGGCGCCGTGAAAACCTGATTGCGCTCCGCGCCAAGCATTGCGCCCCATTCGGGCGTGGGCGGTTGCGCGCCCAATCCCAGAAAGGATAATGCGGCGGCGTCTAAAATTGCCGAGGCAATGCCCAGCGTGCCTTGAACGATGAGCGGCGTGAGCGCATTCGGCAAGATGCGGCGAAATAAAATTTGCAAGTTACTTCCGCCGAGCGCGCGCGTCGCTGAGACGTAATCCATCTCACGAATGGAGAGGACCGAAGCGCGCATGACGCGGGCATAGGCGGGAATAGAGACAATGCCAATCGCGAGCAAAGCATTGATCAGCCCGGCGCCAAGCACGGTGACAATTGCAATCGCCAAGAGGAGCGATGGAAACGCCAAGAGCACGTCCATCACGCGCATGATGATGTTATCTATCCAGCCGCCAAAGTAACCGGCAACCGCGCCTAAGATCGTCCCGATGATGATGGCGAAGGTGACAGTGGCGAAACCAACCATCAGGCTCAGCCGCGCGCCGTATAGCAAGCGGCTAAATTCATCGCGGATGTTGCCATCCAGCCCAAGTAAATGTTGCGGTTGCTCGGCTGGACAGCCGAGCGCATGAATGCACGGGTCCAAGCGTTTTTTGGCGTATTCAGAAGGATAATCTTTTATATCCAACATGGATTTGGTTGGATCGTAAGGCGCGAGCCAATGAGCCGTGAAAGCGATGAAAATTAACGCGCCTAAAATGAACACGCCAACCATTGCAGATTTACGGCGCAAAAGCCGGTGCATAGTGATTTGCCACAGGCTGACCGATTTCAAGGAGAGTTCGCCAGAGTTTAATTTAGCAGTGTTTACGGCCATAACAATTCCTAATTAACGCGGATACGCGGATCAAGATAAGCGTATGAAATATCCACAAGCAGGTTGATGAATACGAAGAAAACTGCAATTACCAACGTGAAGCCCTGGACAATTCCATAATCGCGCGCAGTGATGCCTTCATAGAGAATTCGACCAACGCCGGAGAGGTTGAAGATCGTTTCAGTCAAAATTGCGCCGCCTAAGAGACCGCCTAAAGAAAGCCCGATGACGGTGACGATTGGCAAGAGCGCGTTACGAAACGCATGTTTGAGAATCACGGCTTTTTGGCGTAAACCTTTAGCGCGCGCCGTGCGGATGTAATCCTGCCCAAGCACATCCAACATGGCAGAGCGCGTCATGCGCGCAATTAATGCCATCGGGATCGTGCCCAGCGCGACAGACGGCAGGATAATATGTTGAACAGCGTCTTTGAACGTCTTCCAGTTTGCGGAAAGCAAAGCGTTGAGGATGTTCATGCGGCTGATAAATTCAGAGAAAGTGGCTAAGGTTGTGCCTTCGGTAAGTTTTATGCCCCATACTTCCATAAATGGATCGGTCAATAGACCCGGGGAAAGTCTTCCGGAAGGCGGCAGTTGAAAGGGCGTGCCTTTTAACGTCAATGAAAAAATATACGCGAGTAGTAGTCCCAGCCAAAAAACCGGCATGGAAACGCCAATGTTCGCCCATAACATCGTAACCACATCCAGCCAGGTATTATGCTTGACTGCGGAAATGACGCCGAGCGGAATTCCAATCAGGATGCTCACTAGCAAAGCGCAGATACTTAGTTCAATGGTGATGGGCAAACGCTCGATCATCAATTCATTAACTGTTTTTGAAAAACGAAAAGATTTTCCAAAATCCCCATGCGCCATTTCGTTGATGTAAACTCCGAATTGGACCGGGATGGGGCGGTCGAGTCCGTGACGGCGCATAAACTCATCACAAACTGTTTTATTGGCTTTTTCTCCTAGCGCCGCCCGGCAGGGGTCGCCAGGAATCACGCGCGCCAATACAAATGTGGCAAATAAAATGCCCAATAGGACCGGGATACTTAGTAGAAGTCGGCGTAGGATGTAAGTAGTCATGGCTATTTTAGGTAATCAGCCCTCAGCAAGGTTTCCCTTGCTGAGGGCTGAAAAAAAACTAACGGGTTGGATTATTTGGGAGCGTTCAAGAATGCGCCGAACAAGGCATTCCAGTACGTGAAGTCGCCGGTGCGGCCCTTATGATTCGGGTTCGCGGCGTCCCATTGCAGGGAGAGGGAAGCAACCACGTCGTTCGCGTCGAAGGTCGAGCCATCATGGAAGGTGACGCCTTCGCGCAGGTGGAAGGTCCAGACGGTCAAATCGTCATTGGCTTCATAAGATTCAGCCAAAACGGGTTCAACTTCTGTTCCGCCGATTTTGTAACCGAGCAGGGACTGAGTCACTTGTTCGCAAGCGCGTAAGGATTCGCCGTCGGTCTCGTCCGCGCAGAAGAGCGAACCGGGTTCGCCGTTTTGCATCCAGACGAAAGTATCGCTACCGTTATCCATCACGGAGAAGACTTCGTTGCCCAGCGGGCTGGAGTGCGCGCCGGTAACGCTGGCTTTGAAGGCAACCGCGGAGCCGCCGTGCGCCACAGGGATCACAGGCACGTGCGTGCGGATCGCGTTGTCAGCGGTTTCGTAGTATGGCTTGCGGTCGGAGTCAGAAGCGAGTTGCGCGGCTTTGGTCAACGCGGCGGTGATGTCTTCAAACTTATCGCCGAATTGATCGGAAGCGGTGGCGCCAAAGTGGTAATCAAGGAAGTTGGTTTGATCGGGATAGTCCGCGCCCCAGCCGAGGAGGTGGATGCCAGCCAATTGACCAGCGGCGGCGGCATCGAGGAAGGCGGTGGATTCCATCACTTCAATCTTCGCATTGATGTTCAAATTCTCTTTGAGTTGGGTTTGAATATCTTGAGCGACGATGTTGGGGTCTGGGAGGTAGCTACGAGCCACGTCGCGGTAATTCAAGACGGTATCGAAACCATCGGGATAACCAGCTTCGGCGAGCAAAGCTTTCGCGGCGGCGGCGTCAAAGCCATACCATTTTTCGCCCACGCAACCATTCGGGATGGCGCACGGGGTGAAGAAGTCGGCAACTTCAGAACCAGCGGGGTAGAAGTTGTCCACAATGCGCTGGCGATCAATGCCCATAGCAATCGCTTGGCGGACTTTTTCGTTAGCCAAAGGATTCGTAGCGTTGTCAAAGCCTTCAATTTTCGGATTGTTATTGAAGCCGATGTACATCACGTTCAAAGCCGGGCGGGTGATCAATTGGAGGTTGGAATCGCCTTCGACGGTGGCGAAATCATCTGGTCCAACGTTATCAATACCATCTACAGTTCCGGATTGGAGTTCGAGCAAACGTTGAGCGGCTTCGGTGCTCCATTTGAAGACGAGCGTTTGAGCGTGAGCGGGTTCGCCCCAATAGCCATCGTAACGAGTGAAGATAACTTGATTGCCGTGATCCCAGGTCTCTAACTTGTAAGGACCGGTGCCGATGGGGTGTTCGAGCAAATCGCCCGCGCCGCCAGTGGAATCAAGATATTCTTGAGGCTCAATGGCGAACGAAGAGAAAGCGATCTTGGACGGCAAGGCTGGGTCTGGAGCGCACAGTTCAAATTGAACGGTGTGTTCGTCAATCGCCTTGATGGACTTGAATTCGCCGCCATAATCACAATTGGGAGCCTCAACAGCGAGACCCTCATATGCCATGGGAGCTTCAGTCGCGGCTTCAGTTGCCGCTTCAGTTGCGGCTTCGGTTGCGGCTTCGGTCGCAACCGGGGCTTGGGTGACGGGAGCGCCACAAGCCGCAAGTACGATGCTTGCTAAAACCAATAGCGAAAACAAAACAGAAAGGTTTTTTTTCACGTTTCTCCTCCATAGAGAATGTTAGGGGTTGGATTTTTTCATTAGGGAAATTAGGGATAACACTCGCTCGCAGAGCACCTCCTTCCAAAATGACTGGCAAAATTATACACTAATACAAGGTAAATGGCTGTCCAGCCTGATTTCGCCGCGCCGTAACCGGTTCCTGTGACCATAACCCGGGAATCTTTTGTCCGCACTTGGAACATTTTCCCGCGCTTGTGATTTGATATTCCTCAATGCGATATCCGCGCCGCTTCACTAGCTGATGATTGCACGCCGGACAATAGGTATTTTCATACTCCCCAACTTGATTTGGCAAATTGCCAACATAAATAAATTTCAAACCCGCCTCGCGTCCAATCTCCGCCGCGCGGATTAATGTCTGCGCGTCCGTATTATTCGGCGCGGTCATTTTATAATCCTTATGAAAAGCGGTGACATGCCACGGAATCTCCGGCGCAACTTGAGCGATGAACTTCGCCGCATCCCATAATTCTTCAGTTGAATCGTTGAAGCCGGGGATGACTAACGTCACAACTTCCACCCACAAGCCCGCTTGCTTGGCGCGCACAATTCCATCCAATGTATTTTGTAAAACCCCGCCCAATTTACGATAATTACCGTCGCGCATACATTTCAAATCCACTTTATAAGCGTCTAAATACGGCGCAAGATACCGCATGACTTCATCCGTATTATTGCCGTTGGAAACATACGCGCACAACAACCCATTCCGCTTGGCTAATTTGAAAATCTCAACCGCCCATTCGCTGGTGATCAACGGCTCATTATAAGAAGAAACCACCGCCGCGGCATTCACGCTTTGGGCAAATTCAATCAATTCCTGCGGAGCGATCTCGCGGATCAAGCGCGCGGAAACTTCCGAAGCCGGGTCGCGCAACGCTTGCGAAGTGATCCAATTTTGGCAATAGCCGCAGTGAAAATCACACCCTAACATGCCAAAGGTCAAAGCGTTGGCGCCGGGGAAAACGTGAAAGAAAGGCTTCTTCTCAATTGGGTCATTTTGTAATGCCGCCACATAACCGTAAGGCGCAAATAATTTCCCGCCTCGATTGAATCTCACTTGGCAAATCCCGCGTTTGCCTTCGCGAATCAAACAGCGATGTCCGCAGGCGAAGCAACGCACGGCTTGGTCTGCAAGCATTTCAGATAACTCGCCTTCCCGCGTCAAACGATCCAATTGATTCGCAAACGAACTCATTATAATCAACCTATGTTAACTATCGCCATTCAAGCCGGCGGGCAATCCGCGCGGATGGGAACCGATAAAGCGCTGAAATTATTTTTGGGTCGCCCGTTGATTCAAAGAATCTTTGAACGCCTAACGCCGATTGCCGATGAAATGATTGTAACGACAAATCGCCCGTCTGAATATAGTTTCCTTAATACGCGCCTCGTTACGGACCGGATGGTTGGGCGCGGCGCCTTAGGCGGACTCTACACTGCAATATCTTCGGCTACGCATCCGTTTGTGGGCGTGGTCGCTTGCGATCTGCCGTTCGCTAGCAAAATGTTTTTTGAAAGGGCAACCCGCTGGATGGTCGAAGCGGAAGCGGATGTTGTTCTCGTCAAAGATGAAAAAGGCTATCAACCCTTTCACGCTTTATATCGTCAGGCGGCGTGTTTGCCGATTATCCAAGCCGCGCTTGAAGCGGATGAATGGAAGGCGACGGGCTGGTTATCCAAAGTAAAACTGCGCGTTTTGACGCAAGCGGAAATCGAAAGTTTTGACGCGCAAAATTTATGCTTTTGGAATGTGAACACGCCGGCAGAGTTTGCCCAAGCCGAAGAGTTTGCGCGAGAAAATCAAAAAGGAATCGCGCGATAACAAGTGAGTATAATTGCGCTATGAGCGAATATAAATTCTTCTACCCAACCGAAGTCCGTTATGGGGATTTAGACCCGCAAGGGCATGTGAACAACGCCAAATACCTGACTTATTTTGAGCAGGCGC
>JADLCG010000262.1 GCA_020847355.1 Anaerolineales bacterium
GCGTCAGATTTATCGCTTTCGTTTAAGCTAGCTAGAAAGACATCCCAAGCGCGGCCAAACACATCGCGATATTGCTCTTTGAATGCGTCATTTTCCGCGACCCCGGCGGCGGAAAAGAGCGCGCGCATTGCCGCTTCTCTTTTATTTTCCAAACGCCCCGTCTGCGCGACTTCTTTGGACAAGACAACGGCTTGTTTAATATTTTCAGGCAAACATCCGCAGGACCAGCGGATGACGAAAGTTGCTTCAAGGAGGTTAATCGGCGGGATAGCGCCGCCATCCATCTTTTTGACCAGCGCTTCAAAAGCTTTCACGCCCGCGTCATAAAACGGTTGATGAACAGTAGTGAGCGGAATGCCCATAGATTGCGCTTCGCTCACGTCGTCAAAGCCAGTCACGGCAATTGAATCTGGAACTTTAATTTTGCGTTGTTCTAAAACTTCCATCACGCCGAACGCCATACGGTCGTTGGCACAAGCCACCGCTTGGAAGCGCACGCCGCGCTCATCTAATAAGGTACGCACTGCGGCGCGCCCGCTCTCTTGCGAAAAATCGCCGTCCACGATCAGGGTTTCGTCAAATGGGAGGTTGTGGGCGCGTAGTTCATCTTTGTAAGCGCGCAGTCTTTGCTCGGCTTCGGCTTGTCCGCGAATGCCGCGCACAAACGCGATTTTTTGATAGCCATGTTCTTCAATTAAATGGCGGATCACAGCGCGCATCGCCGCTTCGCCATCGGTTACAAAAGAAGAAACATTTTCAGCCTGAACGGCAAACGAAGCGATCGGGAGCGGCGCGAGGGTTTCGCAAAACTTGCGGATTTCATCCGCCGCAACGCCGTGCGCCAAATCGGGCGCAAGTAAAATGCCGTCAAATTGTTCATGTTTAAGGAGGTCGTAAAATCCGTAGGATTTATTTTTCGTTTCAGTCTCTAAGGCAGTTGGAACGCCGCCCGCGAAGCAAATCAGATTAATATCATGCTGTTCCGCCGCATCCATCACCCCAGCCATAAATTCCCCGCCCCAAACGCGGTTCAACTGCGCGCTTAGCACGCCGACAGTTCTTCTTGGGTTATCAGCCTTTTTCAGCGACATCATAGATACTGAAATTATAAGTCAGGACGCGAAAAAAAGCATGTCAATTTCGTAAGGAAGAAAAATCCCGCAGGCTTTTACGCCTACGGGATCATTACAATTGGATTGCCGCTATTTAATTTCGACTTGATAGAAGCCTAATTCACGGGTATAGCGCGTCGTTCCAGAGATGATGAGGTACGCTTCTTCCCCCGCTTTGAGCGTCAAGGGGATTTCAGCGGTTTGCTCCGGGCTGACGGGGATCATCTTCACGCTTGAATCATTTTTCAGAAACAGAGCCAGCCGAAAGGTCTGCGGGAGCGCGTTTTGGACTCGGGCAAAGCCCTCCGCCACCCAGCCGCCGTCATCCGTCTCAAAATCTGTAGCGTAGTTAATCGCATCCACAGAAACGTCATCGAGCAGGAGGCCTTCGCCATTCACCGCCGCATCTGTGACGTATTCAAAACGAACCGAAATTTTCTTGCCGGCATAAGCGGAGAGGTCTACCGATTCTTCGATCCAATTTCCAGAGTTGCCGGTATAACCCCAGCCATACGAATTGCCGGACGGGTTTGTATCTGTGCCGGAAGGCGTTTTGAGAATTTGCCAAGTCTTGCCGTCTTCCGAGGCGAGGACGTAAGCATAATCCCAATCGGTTTCAATATCGTACCAGGTGTGGTATTTCAATTCGATCGGGGCGCTAACATTGGTGAAATCAAACTCGCGCGTCAGTTTTATGTCGGATTCATCGCCTTTGTTCGTCCAAAAAGCGTAAGTTCCCGAGTTTGGGTCCACGGGGAGCAAGCCTGTCAGCGTTGAGCCGGAGAATGACAGTGTGTAATCGCCAGCGCAATCTATCTTGATGTAATCCACGCCGTATTGATGCACATCGCGTTCGGATAAAGTTTGCGGACAGTCTGAAATTGTTTCAGTAGCTTGGGCTTGGCTGGCGCCAGAATAGTTATGATAGACATAACGCCCATCCCCCACAGCGGGATCTAAGACCAGGTTAGTCACTGCCCAATCCATGAAGAGATCGTCGGCATAAATCGGCTGGTTGGTAACGGGATCGGTGGCATTAATTTCTCGCAGAACATCTTCCACGCTGTCCAAACCGTTCGCCGGATCTTTGACGAGGGCTTGCGTGGCGTCTTCGCCAAAGCGATCTAAGAAGTAAGTCATAAAAAGAAAGCCGGCGCCGTAATGTGGTCTGGTGGCGCCCTGATCGTTGGGCCAATCATTCAACTGCAAATCCGGGTCGGAGATGTAGAGCCAGTCAAAGACGCCAATATCATATCCATTTAGGAAAACGGCGAGTTCGGCGGAGCCTTCGTTGATCCAAGAAGTTTCGTTCAAATCCTGATTCCAATGAATCATGTGTTGAAATTCATGCGCCAGTATGCCATAAGTGGATTCTTCATTAAGCGGAGTATTATCCGCATTGAAGAGGAACATCTCGTGCCCGTTTGAATATTTCTTAATCGCCGGGTGAATCGAATCAGAAGAAGAAAAATAGCCGGCAATGTTAGAGCCTAGCCCGCGCGCGTATAAAATATAAATATGCGCGTCGCCGTCAATGCCGGGTTGCCATTCTTCGCCGAAAAACTCGCGGTCGGTGGGGTAAATTTTATTTTCAAAAGCGTCCACCAGCGCTTTCATTTCGCTCTCGTCATAATCCACGTCATTTTGTACCCAAAAATAAACGTGCGGGGTGACATAGCGCAAAGTGGCAGTGACTTGATTATTTCCCGCCGTATCACGATCTGAGACCCAAAATTGATCTTGATCGCCGATTTTGCGCGGCGCGGCAGAAGTCGTGATAACGTCCGGCACGTCGCAAATCCCTTGCAGGCGACACGCTAATTCTTTCGGTTCATTAGCCGGGACAATTGTCTTTTCAAGCAATTCAAGGGTTGCGCCAGGGATTAATTCAGTTGGGGTTTCAGTTGGGTTTGCCTTGTAATACATATACCCAACCAACGGAATCAAAATCGCGCAAAGACAACACAGCACAACGATAATTCCAATAATCCAGGGGAGCAGGTTGTTTCGATTGTTATCCTGATCAAAATTTTCCATATTTTCCTCTAATTCAAAAGATGCCCGATAATAGCGTATTTTGGTAAAAGCCGGATTAGGATATTTTGGCTATTCGCTTAATAATAAAGAGCGAGGTGATTGCCCTCGCTCTTCGTAAAAACTTATGCGTCAACTTTTTGTTTAGGCTTCTTGACCGCCGCCGCCTCCGCAGTGAAGGTGATCTTATCGTCCTTCTCGTCCACCTGCACAACCGCCCCATCTTTGAATTTGCCGCTGAGCAGTTCTACGGAAAGCGGACTCTCCACATATTTTTGAATTGCGCGGCGCAGGGGACGCGCGCCAAAGGCTGGGTCAAAGCCTTCTTTGGCAAGCCAAGCGCGCGCCGCATCCGTCAACTGGACGGTAATCGCGTGTTCGTTCAAGCGGTCTTGCAGTTCTTTCATTTGGAGCACGACGATCTCTTCCATTTGCTCAAGGGTTAATGGGGAGAACATGATGATATCGTCAATGCGATTAATAAATTCCGGGCGGAACGCGGCTTTGAGCGCCTTTTCAATCTTATCGTGGGATTCGCGCTCCTCGCTGGTATCGTTCTTGGCTAAAAAGCCCAAAGCGCCGCCTTTGCGGACGTATTCGGTGCCGAGGTTCGAGGTCATAATCAGAACCGTGTTGCGGAAATCCACCACATTACCCTGACCGTCCGTCAAACGCCCATCATCCAAAATTTGAAGCAAGGCGTTCCAAACCTCAGGGTGGGCTTTTTCGATTTCATCAAATAAGACGATGCGATACGGGCGGCGGCGCACGGCTTCGGTGAGTTGACCGCCTTCCTCATAGCCGACATATCCGGGCGGCGCGCCGAACAAACGCGAAACCGTATGTTGCTCGCGATACTCAGACATATCAATCCGCACGAGGGCTTCTTCATCGTCAAACATAAACCAAGCCAACGCTTTGGCTAATTCGGTTTTACCAACGCCGGAGGGACCAATAAAAATAAACGAACCAATTGGGCGGGCTGGGTCTTTGAGGCCGGAGCGCGCGCGGCGAATCGCATCCGAGATGGCGTGGATGGCTTCTTCCTGCCCGATGATGCGTTCGTGCAGGCGGGCTTCCATGTGCAACAATTTTTCGGATTCAGTTTCCAGCATTTGCGTCACTGGAATACCCGTCCATTGATGCACGACGGAAGCAATATCGTCCACGTCTACAACTTCGTCAAGTTTATGCTCGGCTTCCCATTTATCGCGGCTGGCATTGTACTCCTGCTCCGTGCGTAAACGCTCGGCTTTCTTTTGCGCGGCGCGTTCGTAATCACGTTCCAAACCGGCTTGCTCTTCTTCGGCATGGAGACGATCCACTTCGGTTTTCATGGATTTCAAATCAGGCGGCATGGAATAAAGCGCCACGCGCAATTTGGCGGCGGCTTCGTCCATCAGGTCAATCGCTTTATCAGGCAGGTGGCGGTCCGGGACGTAGCGATCCGCTAAACGGGCGGCGGCTTCGAGCGCGTCATCCGCAAAATGCACTTTGTGATGCGCTTCATATTTATCGCGCAAGCCGTGCAACATCTTGATCGTATCTTCCACGCTCGGCTCATCCACATAGATCGGGGCAAAGCGCCGTTCGAGCGCCGCGTCTTTTTCAATGTATTTATGGAATTCGTCCAACGTGGTGGCGCCGATACATTGCAGTTCGCCGCGCGCTAAAGCTGGCTTGAGCATGTTGCTCGCATCCATCGCGCCTTGCGCGGCGCCTGCGCCGACGACGGTATGCAGTTCGTCAATCATCAAAATCACGTCGCCTTTGGCGCGTTGCACTTCTTCCATAATCGCTTTGAGTCTTTCTTCAAATTCGCCGCGAAAGCGGGAACCGGCGATCATCGCGCCTAAATCCAAAGCGACAACGCGCTTGCCGGATAAAATTTCCGGCACGTCGTTGGTGGCGATCTTTTGCGCCAAGCCTTCGGCGATGGCGGTTTTACCTACGCCGGCTTCGCCAATCAGCACGGGATTATTTTTTGTGCGGCGCGAGAGAATTTGAATCAAGCGCAAAATTTCGTTATCGCGCCCGATCACCGGATCGAGTTTGCCTTCGCGCGCCAATTGCGTTAGATCGCGCGAGTATTTTTCGAGCGTGCGATATTTGGTTTCGGCTTGCGGATCGGTGACTCTTTGCCCGCCGCGTAAATCTTGAATCGAATCATACACGCGGTCGCGCGATAA
>JADLCG010000263.1 GCA_020847355.1 Anaerolineales bacterium
AGGCTTGGGCGGCGCGCAATGCTTCTAGCAGAGTATCAGCCGTCAGCGTAGGGAAAGCGGCGGCGTGCGGTATTTTGCGCGCGAGCAAGCCGTCAAGTCCGCTTTCAATGGCGGTTAATGTCCAGCCCTTTTTCGCCAAGAGATTCAAAGTTATTTCTTCAAGTTTATCTTCGTCAACGCCAAAAACGACCGAGCCGAGCCTTTCACGCACTTGCGCTTCGATTTTATCCATCATCGTATTGGCTTCATTTTCATCTTTTGCTTTGACGGCGATGCGCACGTCCACCACGCCAGTATGCGCCGCGAGACCCACCGTTGGGTTGTTTAGCTTTTCTAGATCCGCAATCTTTTCGTCAATTGCGCCTTCGCCCATACCGGCGCAATGCAATACGCGGACTTTGATGATCTCATTGAGATTGAATTTTTTTTGCAAATAGGGGATGATCGACTCGTGCAGGATGTGTTCCATCTCCGCCGGCACGCCCGGCAGAGAAATAACAACGCGATCGCCTCGTTCGACAATAAAGCACGGCGCTGAACCAACTGGGTTTTTGACGCCAATTGCGCCTTGCGGAACATACGCCTGACGCTTTTGATTCTCCGCCGCCGCGCGCCCATAACGCGCAATGGTCGCTTCCACTTGTTGCCATAAATCTGCGCGGAATTCTGTTTCAACGCCCACTGCCTGCGCTACGGCTTGGCGCGTGGGATCGTCAATGGTTGGTCCCAAGCCGCCGGTGGTGATGACGATGTTGGCGCGTTCCATAGAACGTTGAATAGCGTCCGCGATGCGCTCCGCATTATCGCCAATTGTGATTGTGCGGTATAAATCCACGCCCAAGCCGCGTAAATGTTTGGCGATATAGCGCGTGTTCGTATCTACAATTTCGCCTAGTAAAATTTCTGTGCCGATAGTGATGATTTCTGCCGAGGTCATATACGTTTAAACCACATTGTACTCTTTAATTAATCTGCCTTCTGCAAAGCGTTTCAGATCTAACATTGAGACGTCCACAGTTGAAAATTTTCCATCCACGATAAATTCGCTCATCAATTTTCCTGAAACCGGTCCGTGCATAAAACCGTGACCCGAAAAACCAGTACAGAGCAAAAAGCCTTTAATATCCGTCGCTCCAAAGATCGGGTGTGCGTCCGGCGTCACTTCATATAGACCAGCCCAATGCGCGGCGCGGCTGGCTTTTTCCACCAACGGCATCCGTTCGATGGCGGCTTCTAAATTGACCAATTCAAAATCTTCATCCACGTTTTGATCGTACCCCGCCGTTTGCTGTTGATTGCTCATGCCGATCAGCAAGCCTTCGCCTTCGCGGTGAAAATAAAGCGAGCGCGCAAAATCAATCACAAACGGAAAATCTTCAGGGATTTCTTTTAAGGGGTTGGTGGTGAACATTTGCCGGCGTAACGGCGTGACGGGGATTTCAACGCCAGCCATATTTCCAATTTGACTCGACCACGGACCGGCGACATTCAGAACTGTGCGCGTCGCTATCTTCCCGAAGCTGGTTTCTACGCTTTGAATTTGATCGCCGCTGACAGCGATGCCAATTACCTCCACGCCCGCAAAAACTTGCGCCCCTAATTTTTGCGCGGCATTGATATAACCCATCACTACGCCATTTGGGTCAACTGTGCCGTCTTTTGGGTTGAAGGTTCCGGCTAGCGCATCGTCAAATTTCATCAAGGGTAAGCGC
This sequence comes from Anaerolineales bacterium, assembly GCA_020847355.1. Lineage (GTDB taxonomy): Bacteria > Chloroflexota > Anaerolineae > Anaerolineales > Villigracilaceae > Villigracilis. The sequence continues at coordinate 1,713 of JADLCG010000263.1, forward strand.
TGACGGACTTCTTCGCCGCTGAGCAACTGCGTAGCCGCGCCGAGTTTGTTTTGTAGCTCGACGTTATGCTTGAAGATTGCCGCTTCATTTTCATTGGTGGCGACTAATAAATAACCGCATTGCCGATAGTTGACTTCCTGATTCAGTTCCGCTTTGAAACGCTCGATCATCGGCAAACTAGCAAGCGATAATTTGACGTTGATCTCGGTTGAGAATTGATAACGTACGCCGCCTGCGCATCTGCCGGTTGCCCCCGTGCCGAAATATTTCTCCTTTTCAAGCAGGACGATGTTTTTCATGCCGCGCTGGGCGAGGTGATAGGCGGCGCTTGCGCCCATCACGCCGCCGCCGATGATGACGATCTCCGCTGTTTTTGGTAACTCCATATACTCCTCTGAAATCTGCCTGAATATTTTTAGAATTTTACTTCCTGACCTAATTTTAGGATTTTTGCGTTTTTTAATACAACCTGCGCGGCAATTGCATCTTGCACAGCCACGCCAACTGATTTGAAATAAGTAATTTCATCCGCCGATTGTCTGCCGGGCTTGGTCTCTAAAATGATTTCCCCAAGTTCTGCCGTAATGTGACTTTCGTCAATCAAGCCGGCTTGAAGCGGTTGGATCAAATCTCCGGTTTCGGCTAAAGCGGCGGAACGCGAGTCAACCACAACGCGGGCGCGCTGAATGGTTTCAGCGGGGATTTCCTGCATCTCCGGCGTGTACGAGCCAATCGCGCTGATGTGTACGCCGCGCTTTAGATCTGCATCCGCAAAGACCGGCGTGGCTGAAGTTGTGGCGGCGCAAACGATGTCCGCATCTTTTAACGCCTGCGCGGGGTTGTCTGCCACGCGCACATCTTGAGGGATTGCGTTGCGTCCCGCCATTTCCGCCGCGAATTTTTTAGCGTGTTCTAGGTTTAGGGAAAACACCCAAACAGTTTCGATTTTACGGATGGCGCACGCGGCTTCGATTTGCGTCCGCGCTTGCGCGCCTGCGCCGAAGATGGCTAAAGTGCGGCTTTCCGGACGCGCCAGCAGGTCAATCGCCGCGCCGCTTCCTGCGCCGGTGCGAATTGCGGTCAAGGAGTTGCCTTCTAGTAAGGCTAGGGCGCGTCCGCTCGTTGATTCTAAGACCAGCACGGCGGCTTGAATATAATCCAATCCACGTTGCGGATTTTCGGGAAAGAGCGAGACGATCTTAACCGCCAGCGCTTCTTCCGCTTTGGCTTGGACGAAACTCGGCATGAAGAGCGTTAAGCCCTCATGCTTAGGGATGGGCAAGCGCGTCCTCAGCGGGACAATTGCCTTCCCGTCCGAGAGCGCGGCGTAAGCCTGTTTCATCGCTTGAATGGCTTCTGGCATTGGCAGGGCTTTGCGAACGTCGTCTGCGGTTAGAATCAACATCTTTTGCTCCTGATAACAAAAACGCAGAGGTCAAGAAGCCCTCTGCGTTTGGCGTGCTGTTGGCGCGGATTTACTCCATGCCGAGATATGCTTTTTGTACGGCTGGGTCGTTCTTGAGTTTGGCGGCAGAGTCGCTGATGATGATTTCGCCGGTTTGTAAAACATAACCGCGATGCGCGATGGAAAGCGCCATGAGCGCATTTTGTTCAACCAGCAAAACGGTAACGCCTTCTTTGTTGATCTGTTGAATGATATCGAAGATTAATTCAACCAGCACCGGCGCAAGCCCCATAGACGGCTCGTCCATCAAGACCAAACGCGGATTTGCCATCAAGGCGCGCCCAGTGGCAAGCATTTGTTGCTCGCCGCCGGAGAGCGTTCCGGCGAGTTGGTTGCGGCGTTCCTTCAAACGCGGAAACAGAGTGAAAACGTGTTCCATGTTTTTCTCCGCTTCTTGTTTGCTTTTGAGGATGTACGAACCCATCTCAAGGTTTTCAGTCACTGAAAGGCTGGCGAATACGCCGCGACCTTCCGGGACCATTGAAATTCCTTTATAGACGAGTTCGTGCGCTTTATATTTTGCAAGGTTCTCGCCCTCAAAAACGACTGAGCCTTCACGCGGTTTGAGCAAGCCGGATACGGTGCGAAGCGTGGTGGTTTTACCCGCGCCGTTGCCGCCAATTAATGTGACGATTTCGCCTTGCTCGATGGAGAGGTTGATTCCTTTAAGGGCATGGATGTTCCCATAATACGTGTGGACGTTGTTAATGGTTAGCATGGACATCTGTGACTACCCTTCCTTCTTCTGATGGCGTTCGTGCGCAGTTTCCATGCCTTCTGTTGCGGCGCCGCGTCCGAGATAGGCTTCGATCACGCGCGGGTTGGTTTGGATCGCCTTCGGCGCGCCTTCGGCAATTTTCTCGCCATAATCCAGCACAGTAATGTATTCTGAAATTCCCATCACGACGCGCATGTGATGTTCGATGAGCAAAACGGTGATGCCTAACTCGTCGCGCAGGCGGCGGATGAAGACGGTTAGGTCTTCGCTTTCGCGCGGGTTCATGCCAGCCGAAGGTTCATCCAGCAAGAGCAGTTTTGGCTTTGTGGCGAGCGCGCGCGCAATTTCAAGGCGACGTTGCGCGCCATACGGCAAGTTGCGCGCCAAGATATCGCCCTGACCGGATAAATCTACAAAGTCCAATAATCTTTTGGCTTCGTTGAGCGCGCC
>JADLCG010000264.1 GCA_020847355.1 Anaerolineales bacterium
CTTTCCAAATTTTTGGATAGAAATGATTCGTGCGCGAAAGTTCGCCGCGTCCAACGCCGTTGTAGCTAATGGCGCGGGCTGTGATGTCGGCTTCTATATCTTTCCACTTCAAGCCGCTGTGTTGAGAGCCGGCATAATTTTGAACGTTCAACGCATTGGCAATTTCAGCGCTCAGCCCAATGCTTGAGAATAAACGTCCGTAGCCGCGCATTTCGTGAATACCCATTGTGCTGATACATTTTTCAACGCCAGAATGTAGCGCCTTCAAGACATTCTTCAAGCGGAGCGTTTTATCTTCTGCGCTCAGCGCCGCGTCCTGAATTACCGACTCAAACATCAAATACGGGACGATGGCATCCGCGCCCATGCCAATACACATGATGACATCGTGTAAATTACGAACCGCGCCACTGCGTAAGATAATGCCAGTCTGACGGCGCAAATTTGAGACGGGCAAAGCCGCCATCAAACTCAAATCTATTTTGCCGTTTCCAGCTATGGGCAATGGCGTGGGTTGGGCAGTGGAAGCCTGCTCCATAAAACTTTGCCGCAAAGCGCGATCCACAATCGCCAAGACCAAGATCGGGTCGAGCCAGCCTTGTTCGTTTTGAAATGCGGAAGAATCATCTAGCAGAATAAGATGCGCTCCGTTGCGCACCGCGTCCACTGAGGTCTGCGCGAGACGTTGCAATCCCATTTCCAGCGATTCGTTTGGCAAAGTCACAGTCTGTAAACGCGCAATTTGATTTTGGTCAAACTGATTCAGCATGGCTTGCAAATTTGTATCCGCCGATTTAGCTAATATTTCGGACGAGATATTGGAGAACGCGGGACTATCCATCACAATTGGCGAATTCAAAGTGAGCGTTGTGGCGCATTCCATTTCGTTTGGAATCAATGGCGGGCGCGGACCTAAAAGCGTTTGTATAGAAAAATGCTCGGCTTCACGTTCGCGGTCAATCGCTGGGTTGGTGACGACCGCCACCGCTTCTTTGAAATAGTCCGCCACATTTTGTCTTTCCTTTGAAAGCGCCGCCAATGGACCATCATAACCAAGCGAGCTAATTGGGTCGCTTCCATTCTTTGCTAGTTCTGTCGCCCATTCGCGGTCTTCGCGCGCCCAGCCAAAAGCCGAAAGGCGATTATCTAACGCGACGGGTTGCGGCTTGATAGTTTCCGTTTGGGCGAGTTGCTTTTCAATTTGCTCCGCAGGTACAGCCAAGCGACTCTTCAGCGTTTCAACCGAGCCAAAGCGCCGCAAAGTTAACTTCAGCATTCTCTGCTGAAGGCTGGGATAATCCGCAACTTCAACCGCTCTGCCGCGATGAATCCGCAGGCGCATCTTTTCGCCCGGCGAAAGCGGAATTGGATCCATCAGCATCGTATCCAAGTGATACACGCCTTTTTCAGAAGAGAAGAAATATTCTTTTTCTGTATCGCCAAACCACAGCGGGCGCAGACCGAGCGCATCCACGCTGAAAACGCATTCGTCGCCATAGCGCGAAATGATTCCAGCAGGTCCTTGAGAGAAAGGTCCCAGCGCTTGACGATAATATTTATAAACAGTTTGTAATTCGGGCGGGAATTTTTCCACCTCGCTCAAGATGGGCGGAAAAGCCATCTCCAGCGCTTCTGCCAGCGTGAAATGATATTGATGAATCAAGGTTGCCAGCAAGCGGTCTAAATCTTGCGAGTCGCTTCCATTTTGAACCATATCCACGCCGAGCATGGCGGCTTGTTCTCTCAGGCGCGCAATTGTATTGATCTCGCCGTTGTGACCCAGCAAACTAAAAGGCTGACAACGTTCAAAGCTGGTTGCGGTATTGGTTGAGTAACGCGCATGTCCAATCGTGATGACGGTTGTAAAATCTGGATCGCGCAATTCAGGGTAAAACTGATAGAGCGTTTCAATCGAACCGCGCACTTTATACACCACTACATTGCTGGATAAAGAAGCGACATGCGCGCTGGTCTTGCGTTCAATTTCAAGCGCAATTTGAAAGAGAGTCCGCTCAACATTTTCGAGCGGTCCATTCCGCACCAGCCCGGCAATTTGCCATAAATACGGAACTTGCTGGCGCGCAGTTTTACCCAATGCCTGCGGGCGCGATTGAAAGGGACGTTCAAGCAATAAGTCAATATCGTGTTCTTTGAGCAGATTCAAAATATTTTTTTGATGTTCCGCCAATTGAGCGTCATTGTTCGATAACATCAAATGGCCCACAAAAAATCTACGATCTTCCGCCAGCCAGCCCGGCTTTCCATTTTTCTCTAAGGCTTGCGCCCACAGCAAACGCGGAATATCCGTCATCACCCCGCAACCGTCCCCTTCTCCATTCACTTCCCCGCTACGATGCCCCATAATGCTCAGCGCGGTCATTGCGCGTTTCAAATTTCCATGCGTGGCTTGTCCATTTTTACGCACCGAAGCGACCAACGCGCAAGCGTCGCGTTCATCCAGCCATGTTTTTGTATCCGGCGTTGACAACCAATTCAAAGTTTGAAAGCGCCGGTCATATTTCTTTTGGAGTTGATTTTCATTTTGCATGGTCTTCACCTCGCTCTTTTTATTTTTTATAAACGGGCAATTATTAAACGCGCATGATATAACAACCCCAGAAAAATCACGCCACCCATTTGGGTAATTATCCGCGCCAACGAATTACCCAAATGGGTATTCTTCCAACTATTGACTCATTTAATATTGATAGTAAAATTCTGCCCAATATGTTTAGAGACCGAGCAAGTATCCTCATGGAGGCTAAAGCTAAGCGCAAGCCCAACTCAACAACTGCGGTTGTCGGGCGTGGGCATGTTTCGGTTCATCAGAGCATAGAAAAAGAAAACTAATCATCTAGTTCTTCATATCTATCTGTATGCCGTCACAACACTTCCCGAAATCGGGAAGTGTTTTTTTATTTCAATGTCAGCGCTTTGAAAGGATTTTTATGGTCGAAATTTTAGATACAACCTTACGCGAAGGCGAGCAAACGCCGTATGTCAACTTCACAATCGAAGAGAAAACGAACATCGCTAAATTATTAGACGATGTCGGCGTGGAGATGATCGAAGCGGGCGATCCGTCCGTCTCAAAAAATGTCGCCAAGGCGATAGAAAAAATCGCTTCTCTCGGACTTCGGGCGGAGGTGGTCGCCCACAGCATTGCCGCACGCTCAGGCATTGACCGCGCCAAAGCCTGCGGCGCGGATCGCGTCGCCATCTTCTACGCCACGTCCAAAATTCACTTGGATGAAAAACTGCATAAAACGCCCGCGCAAGCGCTTGAAATTATCCGCGAGCATATTTGTTATGCAAAAAGTTTGGGATTAAAAGTCCGCTACACGCCCGAAGACGCGACGCGCACCGAGTTTGATTTTCTCGTGCAAATTTGTAACGCCGCCATCGAAGCGGGCGCGGACCGCATCAGCTTTGCGGACACATTGGGCATTATGCAACCGCACACCATGTACGAGCGAGTCGCGGCATTGCGCGAGGCTCTGCATCCATGTCAAATGGATTTGCATTGCCACGACGATTATGGGCTTGCCTTAGCCAACGCCATGGCAGGGATTCGCGCAGGCGCAAACTGCATCCACACCACAGTCAACGGCTTGGGCGAACGCACGGGCATCCCCGATCTAGCCGAAACGATTTTATCTTTTCATAATCTGGAAGGGGTCCAAAAATACAACATCC
>JADLCG010000265.1 GCA_020847355.1 Anaerolineales bacterium
ACAAAGACCGGCACGCCCGGCAAAACCAGCGGCTCGCGCTTCACTGTTTCTTTGGGGGAACTGGGCCAGAAAGCGCAAGAGATACCCGTATAAACGCTTCCATCCAAACGCGGCACAGTCCCGTTGGAGGCTTGCCCAGCTTCAATGGTTTGTTCTATGCGTTCTGCTTGCGTGCCGCTGAAGAACGTATCGTCTGTACACAGCACGTCTAGGAACATGGTATCTGAAAAAGTAGAGTCGCCGAGGTAGGTAAAAGTGGCTGGGTCAATTGTGGCGTTTTTATACATCAAACGCAACATCGGCGTTAAGTCGCCGTGGTTGGCGGCGGCGAGCGCTTTTAGAAACAACATCCGCCCGGTCAATGAATACATTTGATAAGCCGCCGTATATTCAAGTTGATTGAAAGTAAACTTCCCTTTGACGTTGGCGTTATTGGGCAACGGGAATACATAATCCATCGGCTTCTTAGAAACCTGCGCGGCAAGTTCGTCATAAACTTGGACGGCGTCCTTCCCATCCATATCCGCCGCGCAAACCTCGTCCGCATTACAAGCGTTCAACACCGCCACTAAAACTTTATCAAACGCTTTTTCCTGATTGAACGAGCCTTGTTCGCCAGAGACGGTCATATCAATTGTGCCGTCTAAAATCAAGCCCGCCAATCTATCGGGGTGGGCATAAGCGTAGGTTTGCGCCACAGCGGTTCCATAACTCACGCCATATATCCAGATTTTCTCATCGCCAATTGCGGCGCGAAAATCTTCAAGATCTTCAGCGACTGCATCCGTGCCGTAAAAAGCCAGCTTCGCCGGGTCTATGCCCATCTCAGTCACGCAAGACTCAATATACGCTTTCGTATCATCCACCAATTTCTTTTGTTCTTCGGGCGTATCGGCGCCCTCCAAACCTGCCGTATCATATTCGGTGAGATAGCCGGTAAAATCCTTTGCGTAAGCAATTGGGCAAGCCAATGGAGAGGACAATCCAATGCCGCGCTGATCATAATAGACGATATCGTAATGTTCTAAAACGCTTTCATCATAATAATCCCAATAAGCGGAGCTAATCCCCTCGCCGCCCGGACCGCCGGGGAAGGCTTGGATAAACATTCCGTATCTTTCGCCGATGGCAGGTAATACGCCAAAGACCACGTCCAGCGTTTCGGCGCTCGTCGCGTCAAATTGATTCAACGGGACTTTCAACGTCACGCAGGTTAATTCTTCCTGATCTGGGCAAGGCGCGCCGCCCAATTCCGCTAACTTCGCTTGCATATCCAAACTGGCATTACCCGTCAATGTTGGCGCTTCCGCAGTCGTTGGCGCATCCGTGGGAGTCGCCGCCTGAAACGGCGCTTGCATCGTGGCGCACGCCAGCATAAAAACCAGCAAAATCATCAATCCCGAAATTTTCTTCATATTCGCTCCTTTAGTTTTTGATCCAGCGCCATAGTGTATTACACATCGCATCAAATGGCGAAGCCTAAATGTCCTATGTGATTTGATGGAACTGACGAATCTCGGCGATTCTGGCTTCGCAATCCAGCTCTTTATGTGGACTCAAATCCCGCGCTTCAAACTTAAGCTCGGAGCGGGTCAATGCGCCGAAGACAGCGTCCACGCCGTAAGCGACGTTTTGCGGGTCGTAGCCGCCTTCCAAAACGAAAACAATTTTGCCGTCACAGATTTCTTCCGCCAGCGCAACCAACTGTTTCGAGATTGCATAAAAGCCCGCAGTGGAAAGCCCCAACTGCGTCAATGGGTCGCGCCAGTGCGCGTCAAACCCGGCGGAGATGAACAGCATTTGCGGCTTAAATTTCCGCACGATGGGTTGAAAGATTTCTTGATGAATGCGGCTGAAGGTTTGATCTCCAGCGTGAGCCGGCAAGGGGACGTTGACCAAGCGTCCCTGAGCATGAGGCGCATCGTCAATCCAGCCTGTGCCTGGGTAAATCCCCCACTGATGAGTCGAGATAAATCCAAAGCGTTCGTCCTGCAAGCAAGCTTGTTGCGTGCCGTTACCATGATGCGCGTCATAATCTATCACCATCACGCGCTCCAATCCGCTGGCTAAGGCTTCTTGCGCGGCGATAGCGACGTTGTTGAAGATGCAAAATCCCATAGCTTTATCCGGCTCAGCATGATGCCCCGGCGGGCGGACAATAGCAAAGGCATTTTTTGCGGCGCCAGTCAAAACGGCTTGCGTACATTGAAGCGCGCCGCCTGCGGCGAGCAGGGCATCCGCATAAGAAGTTTTGGTTATATAGGTAGGCGCAGAATCGATCACGCGCGGGCCATGCCGGCAAATCTCTTCAAGATTTTGAATGAGTTGCGGCAAATGCACGCGCGCCACGGCTGGCGGGCTGGCAGGCTGAGCTTCTATTCTTTCGGCGTGAAATAAATTAAGTTGCGGCTCGATCACAGCCAAACGCCCGGGTTTTTCAGGATGGTCTGGAAATTGATGCGCGCGCGAGGGGACGAAGGTATAAACAGTGGTCATGGAAAGATCCGTTTCAAGGCAAATAGATTTACGGAAAGCGCATATAATTTTATGCGCCCGTAAATATGCAAGAACGATTATAAATTGAAAATAACCAGAGGGATCTTCAAAAGAGAAGCGGCGCGCTCATCGCGCAGTTATAAAACTACCACCAGCCTTTTTTCTTATTCAGCAGATCAATAGACGAGTTGAAAATTGCGGTGTGCCGATCTCCGGCGCTTTGCTCGTTGATCGGGTCGGAGCCCGGCGTGCGTAAGCGGCTATCTTGAGAAAAGACGAAGGTGACGCCCGCCAACGAAACCACGTCGCCTGAGTATAAAATCCCCTGACTCACTCTTTGCCGATTCACGTATGTGCCGCCGGAAGAATTAAGATCAAACAGCACAAAATGATCCCGCACGACGCGAATTTCCAAATGCTTGCGCGAGACGCGCGGATCGTCCAAGACGATCGTGTTATCGTGACTGCGCCCAATGGTAATCAGGGCTTTATCCAAAGGAATCGCTTGCGTCCCCGCCATGATGAGAAAAGCGTTTTGGGGAATCGTAACTTCTATAGGTTTTTCTTCATTTTTTTCTTCTGGCTTAGGTTCTGGCACAGTTGGCTGTACCGGTTGAGGAGATTCCACAGGTTGCAGGTCTTCAGGTTCCATCATTTTCCTACCTCTTCTTTTGAATACTATACAATAAAAGGCAGGGATTTTCAATATATCTACTTCCGCCAGAACTTACAAAAATGTGACCTCCGAGGTCGGAGGTCACATAGCTTTATTTCTTTCTCCCCTTCGAGGGCGCGGTCTTCTTTGTTGGCTTAGTTTTCCCTGCGGCTTGCTCAGGGCGACGCTTCGCAGGTTTAGATTTCTTGACAACCTTCTTCGTCTTGACCTTTGACTTCCCGCCTTCAACCTTCAATTTTTTACTTACGGCTTCTTTCTTCTCTTTCAGTAAATCAATAAACCTATCTAACTCCCAGCCTACATTAATGCCCGTAATCTCAGCGCCATCTTTCACTTCCACAACTAAATCGCCTTTAGAAGCGGCGCGTTTTCTCAAAGCGGCTTCATCTAACCTTGTGGATTTTGGCGCGCCTTTGCTCAAATGAATGGTAGCAACGTGATTGGCTTTGCCGCTGACCAAGCCAACCAATAAAACTTTATTAGGCAAGTCCCAGGCGACTACGCCTTTGCCGTAACGCCCTTGAATCGGGAATTCTTTTACGTCCACGCGTTTGGCTTTGCCGTCTGTGGTTAAGAAGAATAAATCTCCATCGGCGGGTAAAACTTCCATACCAATGGCTTCATCTTTATCATCTAACTTGATGGCATTCACGCCAGCGGCAACCAAACCCATTGGGCGAACGTCATCTTCTTTGAAGCGAATTGCCATACCAGAAGCAGTAGCTAATAAAATTTCTTTCTTTTTACCGTCTGTGATTCCAACCCAACCTAATCTATCGCCTTCGTTCACGCGCACTAAAGTAAATGTTTGGGAGGATGGACCAGGCAATTCTGAAATCAAACTTTTCTTGACCATGCCAAAACGAGTCATGGTGACTACACAAGTCTCTTCGCCAAGCGCTGATTTATTGGCAGGCAATGTAAACACTGCGGCAAGTCCGTCATTTTCGTTTAATGGCGATACTTTGAAATACGCTGAACCTTGACTAAGCTTGTTGGTTTCAGGAAGCAAATGTGCGGCAACCGCGGCGGCTTTACCCAATTTACTTACAAAATAAACCGTATCGGTGGTTGAGGCTTTGACTAAATATCGCGGCGCATCATTGCCTGAATGTCGCGGTTGTTTATCGTCCGCAGTGCGCGAGACCAAACCGTCATCGGTTACGCCAATCCACACGGTTTGTTGCGGCAAGACCGAGGAAGTCGTCAGCGCATGTGTGGCTTTGCTGGCGCCGGCTTTCAGGTTGACAATTTGCGTGCGGCGTTTATCGCCATAGGCAGTTTTGACTTGTTGTAATTCATCGGCCACTACGCCGCGCATCAACTTGGGCGATTTCAATAACGCGGTTAATTCTTTGATCAGCGCGCTTATCTCTTTATACTCTGTTTCAATCTTTTTGCGTTCCAAAGCGGCGAGCCTGCGCAATTGCATATCGAGAATCGCGTTGGCTTGTAACTCTGTCAGCTTGTAGCGCTTCATCAGTTTTTGGCGGGCAGTTTCCACGTCTGGCGCGGAGCGGATGATATTAATCAACTCATCAAGGTTTTTAAGCGCAACTAAATATCCTTCTAAAATGTGAGCGCGGGCTTTGGCTTTATCCAAATCAAATTCTGCGCGGCGTTTAACAATGGTGAGGCGGTGTTCAATATAAACGCGCAGGGCTTGCTTGAGAGTCAGCGTGCGCGGCTCGCCATCCACCAGCGCCAACAAGTTAATGCTAAACGTGGTTTGCATGGGCGTGCGTTTATATAGATCGCGCAGGACAATTTCAGGGTTGGCGTTCTTGGTCAATTCAATGACAATGCGCATACCCTGACGATCAGATTCATCGCGCAAATCGGATAAGCCTTCAAGGTTGCCGTCGCGGGCTAACTCGGCAATGCGCTCGATCAAACTGGACTTGTTGACTGCGTACGGCAATTCAGAAACAATGATGCGGCTTTTGCCTCTTTCCATTTCTTCCACATGCGCTTTGGCTTGCACGGTGATTCTTCCGCGCCCCGTGCCGTAAGCGTGCTCAATGCCTTCTTCGCCTTTTTCTTGTACGATCAAGCCGCCCGTCGGGAAATCTGGTCCTTGCACAAATTTCATCAGTTGTTCAACGTCAATATCATCGAGCTTTTCCCAGCGGTCTAGCATGTAAATAATCGCATCTACGATTTCGCCCAAGTTGTGCGGCGGAATGGAAGTTGCCATGCCTACGGCAATGCCCGTAGCGCCATTCACCAACAAGTTAGGAAGCGCGGCGGGTAGAACGTCCGGCTCTTGCAGGGTATCGTCAAAATTTGGTTTGAAGTTCACCGTGTTTTTGTTGATATCGTTCAACATATCCACGGCGGCGCTGGCTAAACGCGCTTCGGTATAACGCATTGCGGCGGGCGGGTCGCCATCTACCGAGCCGAAATTTCCCTGCCCATCCACCAACATCGTACGCATGGAGAAATCCTGCGCCAAGCGCGCCATGGCTTCATACACCGACGAATCGCCATGCGGATGATACTTACCCAACACCTCACCCACAATACGCGCAGATTTTTTATAAGCCGAATCCGCGCGAATGCCCATATCATACATCGCGTATAAAATACGTCTTTGCACGGGCTTCATGCCATCGCGCGCATCGGGCAAGGCGCGCGAAACGATCACGCTCATGGCATAATCGAGATAGGCTTGTTGCATCTCGTCGTCAATATCTATTTTTTTTACGATACCAAGTTCCATACGTCACCTTTGATTCGCCGCTTGTTTGGCGAAAGAATGTTCTATTTGCGGGGCTTATCTTACGGCGAAAAAGTTGATGCGTCAAGCGCCATACTTCGGGGAAGCTTCTAAAGGAATGGGCTTAAGAACCTTTCACCACAGAGAACACAGAATTAGACACTCTCGATTTTGGCGCTTTCAGGTGATTGCAAGCAAATTGATAATTAGTAGAATGGATTCCATCGTTAAGCGAATTTTTTATGAGGTACAACATGAAATTAAACACAGCTAAAGAAGTTTGGATTGGGCGCATCATCGCTTGGCTGATACTGGGCGCAATTTCATTGGGCATTATCTTCGCGACAACTTTTATTATCGGTCCAGCGCTGTTTGTTATCCCCAACCTCAGCGATAAATTAGCGGTCGCCATGTTTTGCCCGGGCGCAGAAAGTTCTTCGGTGCAGGAAGGGGCTTCCGTTCCAACCACGTCCAGCCCAAGCGGCACACATGGGCATACAGTTGAAGTCACCTGTTACTATGCAGACGGCTCCACCACGACCATCAATAATGGGCAATATGCTATTGCCGCTATCGGCGGCGTGTTTGGCATCGGCGGGCTGATCGGGATTCTGATTTCAATACCGCTCATGTTTTCGCCTTTTATCTTAATCCGCAAGAAAAAGATCGCGGATTAAAAAGAGCCGCTGAAATCAGCGGCTCTTTGGCAAAACCCTTTATGGCAGGAGTAGATTGAACGTTCTTTGTATGAAGACTGCCATCTGCGCGCGGGTGACAGATTGATTAGAGCAGAAATTACCGCCGCCACAGCCGCTGGTAATCCCTTCCGTTGCAAAAGCTTCAATCCAAGCGGCGGCGAAAGCGTTGACAGGCACGTCGTTGAACACCGTTCCAGTAGCGGGCGGCGGGGTGTATGAATTGCCGTGGATCGCTTTCATCAGGAAGATCGCCATTTGTGCGCGGGTGACTACGCCGTCAGAGCAGTAGTTCAGCGGCGTAACGGAACACCCACTTGTGATGCCAGCCGCATAAATGGATTCGATCTGCGCCCAAGCAAAGGCGTTCATCGGCACATCTGCGAAGGTGGGGTATGGGCCAGGGAGTTTTTCATACGCGCCGATTTCGCAAGTTGTGCCTTGCGGGCGGGTCACGCCCCGCTGATCAAACAATTCGCAAGTTGAATTATTACCTGCCGCAATTACAGGAGAGCCTGGCGCTGGCGCCATCGTTTGAGTTAAACCGCCATTTTTCGAAAGCGACCCAAGTAGCGGATCAACAGTTAAAGCAGGCGTTCCGCATCCAGAATTCGTTTCCACCAAATTATTTGCATTAACCACAAGGCTGTTTGTGCTAAAACAATCTACATCCGGAGACGAGCTATTGGCAAGGATTGTATTAGTAACGCTGACTGAGCCGGTATTGTTGTATAGATTCCCCAATCCATTTGCAGATAGCGTGCTAGAGTTGACAGTCAGGGCGCTGGCGTCGTTATAAATTCCTTCATTAACATTGTTGACGATGGTGCTATTGCGTATCTGCGCAGTGGCATCTGCGTTCGCTACATGTACGCCTCTGCCCGAATTGGAGATAGTAACGCTCTTGATAAGCGCATTTACAGTTGAATTATTGCCATTGCTTGGACTATCTAAAACATAGACCCCGGCGTTAAGCGCGCCATTGACGGTTAGATTTTCTATAGTCACAGAGGTGTTGGCGGCGTCGCTATCATAACCTTCGTAGTTATTAACCCATACGCCATAATCTCCACCGCTCACCGACCCGCCTGAGATAGCTATTTCAGCAGATGTGGATGTATTCCAAATATTGTATCCGGCCGATGGCGTTTGGGAAAGAACGCCAATATTAATGACATTATTAGAAATAGTTGTATCGGTAGAGCCCTGAAAGCTACTTATCAACATGCCGTTCCATTTTGTTGCCCCAGAGCTACTAATAGCGGTAATCGTGTTGTTTGTAACCGGCATGTCAGAGGCGCTTGAATACCACAGATTGTGAAAGATGCCCATGCGCCAGGCATTAATCTCGTTATTACTAATTGTGCCGGCGCTACCCGGGTTGGCTTGATAGAAATTCCCCGTTTGAACGCCCGTACGCACATTATCCAATACATTATCGGTTATATCGGCATAGAAGTTGTTGTAAACTAAAACGCCAATACCCCAATTAAAGGTCGTTTCGCCAATATCTTGGATCAAGTTGTAGCGTATATAGTTTCCGCTAGTGGCAGTATCGTCAACGTAGTTGTAAAAATCAACGGCGGTATAGGTGCTGTTTTGTAGAATGTTGTTTTCAACAACGATATTTCCAACGCCCTCGTAACTAGCGATAAGTTCGCAAGCGTCCACATCCGCAGAACCAATCAGAACGCCGCTAGTCAAATTAGGGTTGTCGCCGTCAAAAGTAAATCCCTTAATCGTAATATTACTAGTAGTCAAATATGCGATAAGCGCGCAAGTTCCAGATGGATCTGGAGCAGAGGTTGCCGGGTGAATAACAGCTTCCGTGCCGCGAGCGCCAACATTGGGATCAATTGCGCTATTAGGGCCTAACAACGTAAGCGCTTTATCAATATATAGCTCCTCAATGTAATTTCCGGCAGAGACTACGATTGTATCGCCAGGAGCGGCAAAATCAATCGCTTCTTGAATGCCGCAATGATAGGTGCCTTTAGTCTGATTAACTATCGGGGGGTTGTCGCTTGCCTCACTGCCAACCACGCGGTAGTCTAACCCATTGGTTGTATATGTATTGCCAAGGACTCTGACGCAGGCAAGCGGCGAATTGCCACGACCAAAATAATCGTCAGCCAAATCACTTTGATCGCCATCTGTATTTGTGTTGGCGGTATATGGTAAATGTCCGGCCTGAATTTGCACCCCTACTTCATTATTTACCAAGGTATTGTTCAAAACCGTTATATTTTGCCCCTCTACGACGATACCAAAGCCAGCGCTGTTTGAGCCTACGTTGTTTTGGGCATAACCAGTAACAGTGTTATTGCGCACAACTACTCCAGTGGGAATATCAACATTACCTGCGGCATAAGCGCGCCGAAAAACGGCAATGCCCGCAAAGTCGCGTAGATCTGCAGGCGGCATACTTAATGTAACTGTATTGTTTTCTACAACAATACTGCCATCGCCGCTAGTAACGCCTGTTCCATTTGGCAGTTTAATTTCAATGCCAAAACGTCCGTTATTAGTAAGCGCATTATTACTAATAATGTTAGCCCCGGCGCCAGACATTAACCCAATAACCGCCATGCCGCTATCAGAATTATTGATTACTGTGTTGCCGGTGATGGTTACGCCTGAAGCTGTGCCATCTTGTAGTTCGATGCCGCAACAGTTATTATTAGCGACATAGTTGTTAGTAATCGTAATGTTCTGTTTAAAGCCATTCCATATTACAATGCCGCGACTTCGGTTAAATTGCGCATCAACGTTAGTGATAAGAACATTTGAGACGGGCCCGTTCATATAGATGCCGCCGCCGTTAACTGCATTAGCGGTGTTATTGCTATAAGTATGAACGTTTTCAATTGTCAAATTGTTGTTACTCAAGGCGCCGTAAATCCCGCTATTACTTGAGAAGTTTTGAACGCGTAAATTTTTTATTGTCACCCCGGTAACATTTGCGTTAATAGTAATTCCGGGAGAATTGACAGACGCTGGCGAAGCGCTATCAATGATTGTATGCGTTGATGGATTAGGCGCATCATTAGGGTTTAAGGCAACAGCGCCAATTAAGGTAATGTTATTTTTATCAATCACAATGTTTTCATTATAGGTTCCAACCCCCACCTGAATTGTATCCCCGCTACTGGACGCGGCAATCGCGGCTTGAATAGTGGTGAAATCACAGCCTGAGGCGCAAACGGTGTAAGTAGCCGCCAACGCACTGCTGGAAGGCAAAAAAGCCCCCATCATCAATATGAAGAACAAAGCGACTTTCGAAAGCAAATTCATTTTGACCTCCTAATTTGTTTTGGATAAATATGAGAAATTTATGAGAAACTACTCTACCATCCTAACATTTTTGCAAGGTTTTTGCAAGAGACATTTGTTGATTTACTATTATTTTAAAACTATTCAAAAAAATTGATCCAGACAACGTCGTGAATAACGATCTGCCAAAAACACAGACAGCGCCAAGCAAATTGCTTGGCGCTGTCTGTGTGAAATAGCCTCACCTATAAGGTTAGCTAACGACATCAAGTTACAGATTCTCTAAATGTAATGCCGCTTAGCGTTTTACAAAATCTTATCTTCTATTTCTCAAAAAGGTCGGGACATCCAAATCGTCGCTGTTGATGCTGGGCGTTGGCGTAGATTTTACGTCGCTGGACGCAGGTTTGTAATCCGCCGAGACGCTCACCGATTCTGTCGTGCGCGGAAATGCGATTGGAAGCGAAGCAGGCTTATCGTTTGTGCGCGGGATGCGCTCCAAGGCGCGGCGCGGAATGCCGCTCCGTTCAAAGCCAGTGGCGATGACCGTACAGCGAATCTCATCGCCCATTTCTGGGTCAATCACTGCGCCGAAGATCATGTTCACATCTGGGTGCGCAGTTTCGC